>JAYVYF010000375.1:0-5198 GCA_043784585.1 Burkholderiales bacterium | reverse complement strand
AACATCGGCGGCATGGCGTATTTGCACAGCTTGGCTGAGGGCACGCCATCCGCCGCCAATATTCGCCTCTATTCCGAAATCGTGCGCGAGCGCGCGGTGATGCGCCGCCTCGCGCGGGCGGGTGAGGAAATTGCGGATTCGTCGTATTCACCGAATGGCCGCGAGGCACGGCATTTACTGGATGAGGCCGAGAAAAAAGTCTTCGATATTGCTGAAATGGGCCGCAAAGGCGGTCAAGGCTTCACATCCATGTCCACGCTGCTATCCGAGGTGATGACACGCCTGGACGAGCTCTCCGCGAATCCCAATGCCGTTACTGGCAAGGCCACCGGCTTTGTTGATCTGGACGAAATGACCTCCGGCATGCAGGACGGTGATCTGGTGATTGTTGCGGGTCGCCCGTCGATGGGTAAAACCGCGTTCGCATTGAACCTCGCTGAACACGTCGCACTCAATCTTGGCCTGCCCGTGTTGATTTATTCGATGGAGATGGGCGGCACACAAATCGCAGGACGTTTTTTAAGCTCGATTTCGAAAGTTGATCAACAGCGCCTGCGCACCGGTCGCCTCGAAGCGCGTGATTGGGATGCAATCAATCAGGCGATGGTAAAGCTCAACGATGCGCCCATTCACATCGACGAAACGCCTGCGCTCAATGCACTTGAACTCCGCGCCCGCGCCCGCCGGATGTGGCGTCAATACATGGGTTTGGGACTGATTGTAGTGGATTATTTGCAGCTCATGTCGGCTACCGGTTCGGGTGAAAATCGTGCAACTGAAATCTCCGAAATTTCGCGATCACTCAAAGCGCTTGCCAAAGAATTGAAAGTTCCCGTCGTCGCACTCTCGCAGCTCAACCGCTCGCTCGAGCAACGTCCGAACAAACGTCCGGTGATGAGCGATTTGCGCGAATCGGGCGCGATCGAGCAAGATGCAGACGTGATTTTATTTATCTATCGCGATGAAGTTTATAACCCCGAAAGTGCCGACAAAGGCTCAGCGGAGATCATCATCGGCAAACAACGTAATGGCCCGATTGGCACGGTGAAATTGACTTTCCTGGGGCAAAATACAAGGTTCGTGAATTATGCAGGTGGGCAGAGTGGGTACTAACCTTTCCTTCTCCCGTCGCCGGGTGAAGCGCCAATCGACTCACGTTAGAATGCACAATCAAAACTAACGCTTTAGGCCTATGTTTTCCCTTCGCCCGATCCGCGCCGAAATCTCCCTCTCGGCCCTCAAGCACAATTACGCGCTCGCAAAAAAACTCGCACCTGAGTCGCAGGCATTCGCCGTTGTCAAAGCCAATGCGTACGGTCATGGCCTAGAACGGGTTGCGCGTGCATTAAGCGATGCCGACGGCTTCGCCACGCTTGAGTTGGATTCCGCCATCAAGCTGCGCGAACTCGGCCTGCGTGCACCGATCCTTATGCTCGAGGGATTTTTTGACGACAAAGAATTGCCGTATTTTTCGCGGCACGATTTAATGCCTGTGATTCGCGACATGGAACAAATTAACCAACTTGCCGCCGCCGATTTAACCCGCCCGCTGGATGTATTTTTGAAATTTAATACCGGTATGAATCGCTTGGGCTTGCAGGGTGGGGCGGTGGGCTTTGCGCTTAACACGGCAGCAAATCATCGCAATATCGACGCGGTCACATTGATGACGCATTTCGCTACCGCTGACGGCAAACTCGGGATTGCTGCACAGCTTCGCCGCTTCGAAGAAATCACAAAATCAGCAACCGCAATATTCAAAGCCAAAGCCTTCGCGCAAAGCCTCTCGAACTCCGCCGCAACATTTCGCTACCCCGAAACTCATCGCGATTGGGTGCGGCCCGGCATCATGCTTTACGGCTCATCACCATTCGCGGACAAGTCCGCCGCATCGCTCGATTTAAAGCCGGTGATGGCATTGCGCAGCGAAATTATCGGTGTGCAAGCATTGCAGGCAGGTGATAGTGTTGGCTACGGGGCAACCTACGTGGCACAGAAAAAAATGCGTATCGGCATCGTTGCTTGCGGGTACGCGGATGGCTATCCGCGGCACGCGCCTGGCGATAACGCGCAAGGTACGCCGGTGAACGTCAGCGGCAAACGTACCCGCACGATAGGCCGCGTGTCGATGGACATGTTGGCGGTTGACATCACCGAAATGTCCCACATCCACAAAGGCGCACCGGTCACGCTATGGGGCGAGGGCTTGCCAGCAGATGAAGTCGCGGCGGCGGCAGGCACAATCGCGTATGAGCTTTTTTGCGGTATTACGGCAAGGGTGCCGATGGTTGACGTGGAATAAGAGGCCGCAGTCGCGCCTGAGATGAAAACACAAGGCCGAAACACGCGACCAAATAGTGAACTGGTTCTATCAGCTTTTCCTTGAGTCCGCAACGAAAGTTAAAATATGAAGCAGGACAAATAGGCTGCCGTATGAGAAGGCATTACAAAAGAGCAGTTAGATTAGCGGACTTTTTCGCTGCATTTCAAGCCTGAAGTGATTCATCACAAAAGACGCGGAGAATCTTGATCGCCCAATGCAGTCAGGAGTTCGATGTGTTGTCCAGGCTCACTAACGCGGGGAGGAGCAATACGAGGCGGGGCCTATTTCCTTTCAAATCTGTAAGCGACAGTTGGCCAATCCCGCTGCAGCGACGGCGCGGGTTGTACCAACTCTTTATTCAGGTAAATATCGCCAAACGCGCGTCGGTCTTGGTTTGCCAGGCGCAATGGTCAATCCAAGCGCATTCGAGAGTGGCAAAGAAACTCTCCGCCATCGTGCGGTGTGCATATTCTCAATATGTAGACCGTCACTCGGCGTGAAGTGCCAACCATAAATGCTCTTAAGCTCCCATCAGTAAACGGCCTTGGCCTTTATGCCGCTAGCTAAATTTTGCATTTACCGCGCTACAATTTTGCCATCTCTTCAAAATCTATCCCCACTATTATTGTCTCACCGGAGACGATCACTGGCCGTTTTATGGTGCTGGAATTGGACAGCATTGCGGCTATTGCGGAGTCTGCGTTGACGACCTTTGCTTTTATATTCTGATCCAGCGCGCGCCATGTCGTGCCTTTGCGATTTAGCAGCACTTCCCAGCCTTTTGCGCCCACCCATTGGCGAAGCCGTGCCTCCGGAACGCCTTGTTTTTTGTAGTCGTGAAATGTGTATGAAATGCTGCGTTCCGCCAGCAAAGCACGCGCTTTTTTTACACTATCGCAATTGGCAATGCCGAAAACAATAATAGTCATGATGGGCCGAGAGGTCACAAGCGAGGGCTTTTAGAGTGCCGAATTGTGCCAGAATATCCTTGTCAAATTTCCACCAACCAAAGAAGCGGCAATGAAATATTTACACACCATGGTGCGCGTGAACGATCTGGATGCATCGCTAGATTTTTACTGTAATAAATTGGGGCTAGTGCTCACCCGTCGCAACGAATATCCCAATGGCCGCTTTACGCTGGCCTTTGTGAGTGCGCCAGGTGACGAGGCAGCCGCGATTGAACTGACCCACAACTGGGATAAAGAAGAGCTGGGTCAGGCGCGTAATTTTGGGCATGTGGCCTATGCGGTTGACGACATTTATGCGTTGTGTCAAAAACTGAAAGATGCTGGCGTGACGATTAACCGCCCGCCGCGAGATGGCCGCATGGCGTTTATACGATCGCCGGATAATATTTCGATTGAGCTTTTACAGCGCGGCGCCGCACTTGCGCCGATGGAGCCGTGGAAGTCGATGCCGAATACGGGGATATGGTAGCGCGTGCAAAAATTGTCTTGCAGTTAGCTCCACTCGCAGTTGACCCTTTCATTTGCGTTCATGTGCTTAATCTCTCATCAGTCTTGAATTTCAGGTAGTGCTGCGAGGCTGGAGTGCATCCCATGCGGCTAACCGTTAGTGAACCGTGTTGTGAAAAAGTATGCTGTCGGCAACTTTGTCAGAGCCGTTACCAGAGCATCTTGATCCTGTCGTTTTTTCAACCGAGCAGCTTTCATGCAGCACACGGGCACTGCTTCATCTGCGTTCAACGCGTCCACGCTTGGTATGGCATCCCTGAATGCGGCGTTGGTGCAAGCAAATATGCGCCATCCCACGTAGGCGATTCGCGAAGGTATTGAGGGTGACATCAAAAACCTCACCATCATCAACGGCTCAAACTGAATTTTTAATAATGTGGTGACTCAAGCGTTGCAGCAATTCGGTTGCCGTGGTCAAGGGCAAGAGGTGATGTTGGAAATACCGTTTACGTTCAGACTAAATAGCAAGTCTAAACGTGGGAGCCGGCACCAGCGCGCGGTTCGGGATATAAATTGCTCCGGCGCCTCGCCGACAGGGGGCTTGGTACTTCATGCGGTTGAAACATGCGTGCTCATCAAGCATGCTTGTCAGGGTTTGTCCATTTGACGCTGACGGGTGCGCCGTCCCGAAATAATATGTGCGATTAATAGCGGCAACGCGGCGATACCCATCACCCAATGTGTCGCGCTGATGATAGGTCGCGACATTTCACTGCCGAAATAATAGAGCGCGTAGCCGGAGAGCGTTAGCGTTGTTGCCCATGCCACCATGGTGCCTCCGGAAAGACGATTTTGATGATGCTGCCACGCTTTCCGAACATGTCCGGGCAGTAACGAGCCGATGATAACGAGTGTTGCCATGGCCGCCAAACCATGCAGCTTGAGCCACCATTGCTGCAATGGATGCGGGCCTTCACCGAAATCAGTTTTCACGGTCACAAAATAGTGAAAGCCCAGCCACAGCAAGCCGGACAAAAACAATATTGCGAAACATATCGCCAGCCATCGGCGGTGCAGAGGGCCGAGGCGATTATCAATAGTGCGTTTTTTGGGCATCAACTTTTCGGTCAACTTTTACGCCGGATTTTATCGGCAATTTATAGCCGCGTAATTTTTCCCGCGCCATCCAGCAACGCAGCATAGGCCTTGAAATGATTCAGCGTTGCACGACATGCCGCGCTGTCAGGATCTTGTAACCACACAATTTTGGTCAGTGCATCGGCGACCGCACAAGAAGGTGCCAAAACGCTGATAGATTCATATTTTTTCGTTGCCGCGTTGCGTCTGGCGGGAACGGGTTCGACAATAGTTTTGGCAAGTGAGTAATATCTCGCTGTGGTCGCGCAACTCAAGTTTTCGATGATTGCAATCGGGAATACCTGGTTCGGCTGCGATGG
>JAYVYF010000374.1:0-4298 GCA_043784585.1 Burkholderiales bacterium | reverse complement strand
CCCGCGATTTGGCGTGATGCGCGGCCGCGAATTCACCATGAAAGACGCGTATTCGTTTGATCGTGATGAGGCGGCCGCGGGCATTAGCTACGACAATATGTACCGTGCTTACGAGAAAATTTTCACTCGTTTAGGGCTCACTTTCCGCGCCGTGAATGCGGATACCGGTGCCATCGGCGGTTCGCGTTCGCATGAGTTTCAGGTGATTGCAGATACCGGCGAAGATGCGATTGCGTATTGCAAAGATTCAAGCTACGCGGCCAATATTGAGCTCGCTGAAGCGCTACCGCTGATTGCCTCAAGAGCGTCGCCAGTGCTAGGGTTTACCAAGGCCGCAACACCCGGCAAAGCGAAGTGCGAGGAGGTGGCGGAGCTGCTCAAATTACCTCTCACGCAGACCGTAAAATCGATTGTCCTGGCAACCGATCCGGTGGATGAAAAGGGACATTCACTGCCCTCTGTCGTGTGGCTATTGTTGCTGCGCGGCGATCATGATTTGAATGAGATCAAGGCAGGCAAAATTGAGGGTTTGAACAAAGGTTTCCGCTTCGCAACGGAAGTCGAGATTGTCGAACACTTTGGCTGCAAACCCGGCTACCTGGGGCCGATAAATCTGAAAAAGCCAGTGCACATCGTGGTCGACCGCACGGTTGCCAACATGAGCGATTTTGTATCCGGGGCGAACGAAATGCATTGCCACTTTACCGGCGTGAATTGGGGTCGTGATTTGCCTGAGCCCGCGCTGGTGACCGACATCCGCAACGTGGTCGTGGGCGATCCTTCACCGGATGGCAAAGGCGTTTTGTCGATCCAGCGCGGAATCGAAGTCGGCCATGTTTTTTTCTTGGGCACTGTGTATTCGGAGCCCATGAAAGCGCATTTTCTTGATGAAGACGGCAAACCTAAACCGATGCAAATGGGCTGCTATGGCATCGGCGTGACGCGGTTACTCGGTGCCGCGATTGAACAAAACCATGACGAAAAAGGCATTATCTGGCCTGATGCGATGGCGCCATTTACGGTCGCGATTGCGCCGATGGGCTATGAGCGTTCGGTGATGGTGAAAGAGGCTGCGGACAAGCTGCACGACCAACTTGCGGCAGCGGGAATTGACGTGCTACTGGATGACCGCGGCGAGCGACCCGGTGCGATGCTGGCAGACCTGGAATTGATTGGCATCCCGCACCGCATCGTGGTCGGTGAGCGCGGTTTGAAAGAAGGCAATGTGGAATATCAACATCGACGTGACACCGCCGCGACACCCGTCGCATTAAGCGAAATGGTTGCACATTTGAAAGGGAAACTCTAGCACTGGAGCGGGTTTACGCGCATTTTTGCTTGTAAAGCCAATAAAGCGGGCCCTCTGTTTACAATGCTTTGGCGCTAATGCGCCCCACAAACAACGCGGCCCCGGAATTTCTTCTGGGGCCGCGTTGTGTTGTGCTTCTCGATTTACGACGGTATTGCGGTACTTCTATTGCCACATCCACTACAACTACAGCAACATCTACAACTGCTTTGTTTCTGAACTACGTTTACGGCTACCCACGTTAACAACTGCACGTTAGCGGCGCGCTACGTTGCGTGTTGGCAACAAATTTTTATATGGCTTCAAGCTCCACAACTTGTAAAGCAGAATCAAATTCACATAGCCCCAAAACCAAAATAAGTTTGGTTTGAGCTCTGCACGCGCGGGGCTTCATTGCATTTGATGCCACTTCAACCTTGGTGAAAAGTGTATGAATGTTTTGCGAGTAGATTCATAAAGAATATTTTTTTCCCCCAAAATGATGTTCAAAAGCGTCGTTCAAGTTGTCATCCGAGCTCTTGCCTGGGCTGTCACCGATATTAGCGAAGCAAATTTTAGTCGTCCCTCTGTAAAAAATTGCAGCAGCCAAGCGCCGTTACATGGCACCAGTTTGATTTAGTATTCTGAATAAAAAAGCCGTCTCCCACCTAAATTCTTGTCAGCAGAACACCCGTCTCCAACCCGATCGAACCTGTTTCAAAAGCAACCGAAAAGCTTCCCGATACTGCAGCGAGAGTCCTAAAGCCCAAGGTGAAGGCGGGTGCCGGGATGTTAGGCGCTGCGGAAGTGGCTTTCTCGGTGAACTCATCATTTATGATGCTCAGCGACTGACAGCCGCTTTCTCGCCTGCCACCACCTGATTCAACATATCCAGCGTGACCGGGCCAGTTTTTTGGAAGACGACTTTTCCAGCCCGGTCGTAAATGATGGTGGTGGGTAGGCCTTTCATTTTGCCGAATGATTTTTCGCTTTTTTCATCGCCCAATACCAGCGGATAACTAAGGCCGACTTTCTTGGCAAACGACTTTACTTTGCGTTCATCCGCCTCGCGTTTACCGGTTTCGTCCCAATCGAGCGCGATGCCAATCACCCTGACCTTGTCCGCGTTTGCTTTGGCGAAGGCCGCAAAATCAGGAATTTCTTTCACGCAGGGCGCGCACCATGTTGCCCAGAAATTGACGACCACCCATTTGCCTTTCAAGTCTGCCAAACGTTGCGGCTGCCCCGCGGTATCTTTCAGGTCGAATGCAATAGCGCTGGTGGCCAGCAGCATGCTGATTGCAGCGCACATGAGGTAAATTCCAACTCGGTAAAAAAAAGCTGCCGGCCCCAACAGGACCGCAATAAAAGACGATTGTCGCAAAGTAAACATTTTTTTCCTGACCGCGGCAGTAGGTAATGAATGAACGATAGAAGATGATCTCAAGGAACGCACGAGTCATCAAATTCGTTGAATGAGTTTAAATGCAGAAGTCGAAAGCGTGCTCATTCAATGTTGCAGATGTTAACGAGCCGCATTTAGTATTTCGCCAGTGCATCGCGGATTGCCGCCTCGATTGATTCTGCACCATGACCACGAATATCGCACCACTTGCGAGTGAGCCGATAGCGCGCCACGCCACGGGATGCGCTCCCATCACGTTGCACCGCGATCAATCCCGCTTCGGATAAATGATCAAGCAAGTCTTCGGCTTGATCGATTGGCATTGGCGCACATCTTCGGAGCCCTCTAAAATCCATCGCTGCAATATTGCTGCCCTCTTCAGCCGCGATCGCAGACAAGATTTTTTGTGCTGCGAATACTCGGGTGTTGTCATTCGCGCGCTGAGCTTCGGCGTGACCAAAGTAGGAGAACGTCGCGGTGATTTCTGCGCCAATTAATATTACCATCCAGCAGCAGAAAAGCCATAGCAAAAATATGGGCACGCTTGCAAACGCGCCGTACACCAGGCTGTAAGTCGGCACTTTCGAAATATAAATGACGAAGAAATATTTGGTGGCCTCGAATAGCACTGCAGCCAGAATACCACCGGCAAACGCATGACGCATCGGCACATGACGATTCGGCACCACGCGATAAGCCAGTATCAGCGCGATTGCGGTCATCAAAAATGGAATGAACCGCAAGACCGCGTTAACAAACCATAGCATGACGTGATCAAAATGATCCACCCAATTCACCAGATATGAAGTCATCGACAGACTGGCGCCGATCAGCAGCGGGCCGATGATGAGCAGCACCGAATATGCCACCAGACGTTGCCAGACCGAGCGTTGCCGACGAGTGCGCCAAATATCATTGAACGCGCCATCAATCGTGAACATCGTCATGACTGCCGTGGCTAAAATAATAACGAGACCAATTGCGGTGAGTTGCGCCGCATTCTGCGCAAATTGCTCCATATAAACGGTGACAACTTTTCCTGCAACATCTGGCAACAAATTCTTGAGCATGAACGTCTTGGCTTCATCGACAAACTCTCTCACCTCAGGCACGTGCGCAGTCAGCGTCACCGCTACCGTAAAAATCGGCACGAGCGCAAGTAGCGTGGTGTAGGTGAGGCTGCCCGCGACGGTCAAGCATCGATCTTCAACAAAACGGCGCGCTATAAAGCGTAGGTAATCAACAATTTTTATGAGCAATTTGAATCTAACGAGTTTGCATAGCGCCGGGGTTCACGCAGCGCTGGAGTGTACACAACGTTAAGCGTTGTTATGTGGGAATTCTGTCCAGCGCGCCTCGTATAATACGGGTTATTCTGAATATTTTTAAGCGCTTTTCAACACTTTCAAACACGTAAAGCAACAAATATGTATGTATTCATTTCGCCTAACATTCGCCCTTTCTGATCTTCACCACAACCAAGGCCTTTCGTTTTTATGTCCGACATCCTCGTTTTATATTATTCGCATGCGGGCAGCGTTCGCGAGCTTGCACGCCACATTGCGCGCGGTGTGGATAGTGTGACGGGAATGTCCGCTCGGGTGC
>JAYVYF010000373.1:0-8297 GCA_043784585.1 Burkholderiales bacterium | reverse complement strand
TCGGCTGTTTACGAAACAACTCTTCCAGCGGCGCGACGAACACCAGCGGCGCCACGTCTGCAAACATATTCACGCCACCACATAGTCGAATTACTTCGCTGATGGCATGGTCGCGATTTACTGTCATCAGCGGCTCACGTGAAATCTCAAAAAAAACACTTATCTTTAACTTTGCGGAGCTTACGTTGCGCAGTGCTGCTATCTTCTGCTCAAATTCAACCGCCGCACGTTCGCCGGGATTGGTGAGCCCCGCCAGTACCCCGATATTCCGCAACGCACGCGGCACATCATTCATGTGTTCAATTTCGAGGGCGAACACCGGAATGCCGAAACCGCGAATACGCTCAAGATCAGATGCGCGATTACCTGACTTCCACGCCAGCACCAAATCAGGTTTAAGCGCCAGCAACGCTTCGAACGATACGCCTGCCGCATCGGATACCTGCGGCAGCTTCTTTGCGCTTGATGGGTAGTCGCTGTAAGCCGAAACCGCCACCAGCTTGTCACCCGCGCCTGCCGCATAGGCAAGCTCGGTCAATGACGGCGCGAGCGCGACAATGCGCTGCGCGGGCTGTTGAAGGGTGACGATCTGTTTGGCATCATCAACGACAGAAATGGCTTGAAAACCATCTGCCTTAAAAGCCAAAAGTGAAGCCGCGCATCCATACACAGCTGATAAAAATATTCGCGAAAACTGTTTAAGCAAAATATCGCTTCGCCAATGCCAGCCGCTTTTCATAAGCTTCGCGCGCAATCGCAATGTCTTCCAGAAAATAAGGCAATTCTTGCAACGTAATCGCCTGCGCTGCATCCACCAGCGCTTTTTTCGGCACCGGATGCATATCCACCAGCAGCATATTCGCGCCCGCAATCACGCCTTGTGCGGCAACGTGAAAAATATCCAGAATGCCGTCGGGCGATGCGCCGCGCATGCCGACCGAGTGCGAGGGGTCGACGCAGACCGGCATGCGCGTCATGCGATGCACCACCGAGACATGGCCAAAATCGACCAGATTACGATGCGGATCGCCTAGATTCGTTTTCATCCCACGCAGGCCAAACACGATTTTTGTATTGCCTTCAGATGCGCAGTATTCAGCCGCCATCAGTGATTCATCCATTGTGATGCCGAAGCCGCGCTTCAATAAAATCGGAAATTCACGCTGCCGACCGACAGCTTTGAGCAATTCGAAATTTTGCGTATTGCGCGTGCCGATTTGCAGCATCACGCCCGTCGGCCTGCCCGTTTTATGCAGCGCTTCATTAATCTCGTCGAGATGCGCTTCACGCGTAATTTCCATCGAAATTATTTTGATGCCGTATTTGCCCGCCGATTCGAACACCCACGGCAAACATTCGCTGCCCATTCCCTGAAAGGAGTACGGACTGGAGCGCGGCTTGTAGGCGCCCATGCGCGCGCACACCTGCCCATGATCGCGCAAACATGCAAAAGTTTGCTCGACAAATTCGCGCGTATCGACTGCGTTCAAGCCCGCAAATGTATGCAGATTGTTTTGGCTAAACGTGACGCCGTTATAGCTAAAACTCGTGTTGTGCTCATCAGCCTGATGACGGCCGAGAATGCGAAGTTCTGTCGCCATACTTATTCCGATGTATTGATGCGGCGTGCACGAACAGCCTCGGCCAACTGCATCAGCGAAGTCTCGGTGCTGGCCCAATCAATACAGGCATCCGTCACCGACACACCATATTCCAGCGGCTTGCCGACCACGATATCCTGACGGCCTGGATTTAAATGGCTCTCGATCATCACGCCGACAATTCGGTTATCACCCGCCGCAATTTGTGCGGCAACATCGGTGGAAACATCCATCTGCTTTTGATATTGCTTGGAGGAATTGGCATGCGAAAAATCAACCATCACGCGCGGTGCGAGTGCTGATTTTGCCAATTCTGCACAAGCGGCTTCCACGCTGGCGGCATCATAGTTCGGCGTTTTACCGCCACGCAAAATGATGTGGCAATCTTCATTGCCCGCGGTAGAAACAATCGCCGAGTGACCGCCCTTGGTGACGGACAAAAAGTGATGTGGGGCGGCAGCGGCCTTGATGGCATCAACGGCGATTTTAATGTTGCCATCGGTACCATTTTTGAAACCGACCGGACACGATAAACCGGATGCCAGTTGTCGGTGTGATTGGCTTTCAGTGGTGCGCGCACCGATCGCGCCCCACGCGATCATGTCAGCATAATATTGTGGCGTGATGAGATCGAGATATTCTGTAGCGGCAGCGAGCCCGAGCTCGTTGATATCCACCAACAGCCTCCGCGCCATGCTCAGACCTTTGTTGATGTCATGGGTTTCATCCATATCAGGATCGTTGATGTAACCCTTCCAGCCGACGGTGGTGCGGGGCTTTTCAAAATACACGCGCATCACAATAGTGAGATCCGCTTCCATCGTCAACCGCAGCGCCTGCAAGCGCCGCGCGTACTCCATTGCTGCATCGTAATCGTGAATAGAACATGGACCAACAATCACCAGCAGCCGGTCATCACCGCGATGCATGATTCGGTGAATTTCCTCGCGCGCACGATAGACCGTGCTGGAAGCTTTTTCGGTGCAGGGGTATTCGCGCATTAAGTGCGCCGGGGGCGAAAGTTCTTTGATACCGCTGATGCGCGTGTCATCAATGTTGTAAGGCATGTCGTCTGCTCTTTCATTTGCTGTTTCGTTTACGGACGCAAGATTGCGTGAGCTTTCCGTCACTAACTTCAAACTGGCTTTAATTGATGCTGGATTTTGCGTACTCATTGTCTCATTCTCGCAGTGCTGATTAATTCGGTGATCATTAAGGCGCTGGATTTGACGGCCAAAAAAAACCGCCGGTTATTGAAGCCGGCGGTTTTGGAATTTTTTTGCGTCACATCTGAATCTAGCGTTGTGCACAATCCTTCCAGCCGCCAAGGCTCGGGAAATAGGATTGCCAGAAATAGATATTTGCTGTGTACATACCCAGATATTATCAGGGCATACGCGGGTTGTGCAAGTGGATTGATAAATCCGCAAAAAGCCCAGTATTGTTCACGGCGCAATAACTAACGTCGTAGCCGGATTCACCATCCGCCATCCCATTCATCAGTCAGGTGGCGATGCTGCCCGCAAAGTTGCGCCAGATAAGGTCCGCTTTGTTGTCGCCATTCAGGTCCAGCATCCGTATCACCCGCCAGGTTATGGTCGGCTCTCAAGATACCCGCCACGGCGGTTTTGGCGGTGCCGTTCATGGTCCGCATAATAGTGATGGCACCGTTGATGATGCGCCATACCAGATCGCTGTTGCCGTCTAGCTTGAAGTCGTTGGCGGCAAAAGCGGGTGATGATGGGGCCAGCACACCCAACATTTCGGCACCAAAAATTTAAAATACTCCCGCAGATTGGCGCAGCAGAGGCAAAAAAAAATCTACCATTATTTAAAAAATTTCCGCAGCCGGCCCCGGAAGCTGAAGCTTGCTCCCAATTCCGAGTTCATAGGTATTGCCAAACAGTAACTGCGAAATATTATTGCGCAAACTTGTTGCGCAATAATCGGGCATAAAAAAGATTTATACCGATGGCTTGAATACCAGCGCGGAACCATTGTTGCACCAACGCTGGCCGGTAGGCGCGGGGCCGTCGTTAAATATGTGCCCATGATGCCCGCCGCAGCGTGCGCAATGATATTCGCTGCGCGGGTAGATTAGTTTGAAATCGCGCTTCTTTTCAAACACGCCGGGCAAGGCTGTGAAAAAACTCGGCCAACCCGTACCGCTGTCGAATTTCATCTCTGAGGTATACACCGCCAAATCGCAGCCGGCACAATGAAAAACACCTTTGCGCTTTTCATCGTTTAACGGATTGGCAAAAGGCCGGTCGGTGCCTTCATCGCGTAATACACTATATTGCGCCGAAGTTAAACGCTTTTTCCATTCAGTGTCAGGCAGTTCAAGTTTTTCAAACTTGGGGGCGGGTTCGTTCGCTTGTTTAAGTGCCATTTTGATAGTCTCCGGACTGGGGAAGGGTGTGGCAGGACCACGTTGGGCGTTGGCTAGCTTTGCCACTGCTGCGGCACCAGCAACACCGAACAACCCTGATAAAAAATTGCGTCGTTTCATTTGCTGCTCCATCATTATTGGGCGATGCACGTGGTACGTAAACTGACCGGATTTGGTTTCACTTGCCCGAAATTTTTTTACACGAAGTCGCTTTTGCACGAAACAACCTCCACGCACGGGAGGTGAAGTGAGTTGTGGGTACCACCATCCATGCGCCCTGCCGTGTTTCCATTAGCCAAAGCCCGCTATGGCTTACCACTCGCCGAAACTGCAACCACGGCACATAAAATTTCTCGATCCCTGAAGTCCCCACTGCTTCGCCACCCACACCGTCCTCGGACACTGACAGCCAGGCGTTGTTGCTATGTTTTTCCACAAATTTATCAAGCGTGTCTTTGGCCACCCAGACTACACCGACAAAAAACACCAGACATAGAATTGCAAAGCCGTATAGCAAACTTGCGCCAATTGAGCTGTTACCCCGCCACAATAAATAACCGATTACGACCGCGACCATCACCACCAGCCGAAAGCCACGAACGCCAAACTTTTCAGCGATTACCGCGGCCACCGCGCGCCAAGCGAAACCATCATGAAATCTGGGCGGAATTTTTTCCGCGTCGATCCCGGTCCCGATGCCGGTCTCAGCATCGTCCAGCGCGGAGTAGTCTGCCGCCGTGGCCAAACTACGCCGTACCGCCGACCGTCAAGCCCTCAATCATCAAAGTAGGCTGCCCAACGCCGACGGGCACACTTTGCCCCTCTTTTCCACACACGCCCACGCCAGAATCGAGCTGCATGTCGTTACCAATCATCGTGATATGTTTAAGAGATTCGATACCGTTACCAATCAGCGTCGCGCCGACCACTGGATAAAGAATTTTGCCGTCTTCCACCATGTAGGCTTCTGATGCGGAGAACACAAATTTTCCGCTGGTGGTATCAACCTGACCGCCACCAAAATTCACCGCGTACAAACCACGTTTGATGGAGGCCACAATTTCCTCTTTGCTGCGAGTGCCACCGAGCATATAGGTATTGGTCATGCGCGGCATGGGGATATGCGCATACGACTCGCGACGTGCGTTACCCGTAACGGCCGTTTTCATTAAACGCGCATTCAGCGTGTCCTGCATATAGCCCTTCAGGATGCCATTTTCGATCAACACATTGCGCTGGCTGGGATTGCCTTCATCGTCGATATTCAATGACCCTCGCCGATCCTGGATAGTGCCGTCGTCCACCACAGTCACATCATCTGCGGCAATACGCTCCCCGATACGTTCAGAAAATACTGAACTGCCTTTACGGTTGAAGTCGCCCTCCAGGCTATGGCCGATGGCCTCATGCAACAAGATGCCCGGCCAGCCCGCGCCCAGCACCACCGTCATTTGGCCAGCAGGGGCGGGACGTGCATCAAGATTTATCAGCGCCTCGCGAACCCCTGCCGCCGCAATATTGCGCAGCACATCGTCCGTAAAATAATGGTAATCATAGCGCCCGCCACCACCTGTATGGCCTTGCTCGCGGCGACCATTTTGTTCCGCGATGATGGTCAAACCAATATGCACCAGTGGACGTACGTCAGCAGCAATCACACCGTCGTGTCTTGCCACCATCACCACTTCGTATTCCCCCGAGAGACGACCCATGACTTCTTTTACGCGGGGGTCGATTGCCCGCGCAAATTGTTCCAGACGTTCAAGAATGCGAACTTTTTCTGCGTCTGATAAGCTCGAAATAGGATCATTGGGCGTGTATAACGATGACGCACGCAAAGAACTTGCGTGCGAGCCTGGGTTTTTTGCAATCGCTTTCACGCTTCCGTTGCCACCGGCCCGCGCAATACTTCGTGTCGCTACAGCAGCATCACGAAGCGCAGGCAGGCTGATGTCATCAGAGTAAGCGAACGCCGTCTTTTCGCCAGAAACAACGCGAACGCCTACGCCTTGGTCAATATTAAAGCTGCCTGACTTCACGCGCCCCTCTTCGAGACTCCAGCCTTCTGATCGAGAATATTGAAAATACAAATCAGCGTAATCGGCATCATGCGTCATGATGTCGCCAAATACCGTCTCAATTGACGAGTCGGTCAGACTGTAAGGACTGAGCAACGTGTCGCGGGCAATTTCCAGATGGCTTGTGTGCATATAAGTTTCAGTGGCCTAAATTTGTTTAAAGGTGCCTAAAATGCGATTGGCGAGCGCAGGCAAGCTTTTGCGGATCGTCTCTTGATAATGGGGATTGACCCCGGCTACTACAACCCCCGAGCCGCGCGGAAGACGATCAAGAATGACGCCCCAGGGGTCAATAATCATCGAGTCGCCGTGTGTTTCGCGGCCATTGACGTGGTACCCACCCTGAGCCGGCGCTATCACATACGCAAGCGACTCAATTGCCCGGGCGCGCATCAGCGGTTCCCAATGGGCCTTGCCCGTCGTTGCCGTGAATGCGGAAGGCACCACTATAATATCAACATCGCCCATCGCACGATACAGCTCGGGAAATCGCAAATCGTAGCAAATTGACAACCCGATCTTACCGAATGGGGTTTTCACTACCACGACCTTATCACCCGCTTCGATGGTGCGACCTTCGGAAAAGTTTTCAGTCCCCATCGTTAGATTAAAAAGGTGGATCTTGTCGTAACGCGCGACTTGTTTGCCTCGGCTATCGTAAACCAAACAAGTATTACGCACCTTCCCGGCAATTTCCGAGAACAGCGGGATTGAACCGCCAATCAGCCAGATTCCATGCCTAGCCGCAATATTGGACATCCATTGCTGGATCGGGCCCTCTCCCTCGTGCTCTCTCACGGCAACTTTATCGGTTTCTTTCATGCCCATGATCGCAAAATATTCAGGCAAAGCAACAATGCGCGCACCACTGGTTGCGGCCAATTCAATCAGGCGCGTCGCCTCCTCCAGATTGGCTTCCACTCTGGGCCCGCTTGCCATTTGCACTGCCGCGACGCGAAAGAACGATTGCGTTGCCTGCGCGGCCTCGATGAGTGGTTCCGGGAGTAATTGAGTTTGTTTGGTGATGATCACGGGCTGATATCAACTTCAGATGTATTTACCGGTGCTTTGGTTGGTTCGGGGAATGGCAATAGCAACGGCATTGCTTTTACGAGTTTATCAAAAGTGTTTTGAGCCGCCTTCTTTGAGGCCGCAACCGCGCTTTCCGCAATAGTGCTTTCCAAAATAGTGCTTTCCAAAATAGCGCCTTCCAAAACTACAGGCAGGATCGCCGCCTTGGCAGGCTGGTTCGGGGCGTTAGCGGCCGGCAACGCCTCTGGCGTGGATGGCGTTGCCGTGGGCGCTGCGCCTGCACCACGACCAGCCCCTCCAGTCCCTATGCGTTCCACTTCCGGATTATCCCATGTTCCCGAAACGGCATATTTGAACGAGAACAACTTTTCAAATGGATTGCCGATCACCTTCTGACCTAGATAAACAGCAACGCCTACCAATGGGTTTAACGTAAATAGCCCCGCGCTTAATGCCACCGTTTCATCGAGTTTTGGTGCGACCGTAAATGTCAAGTTGGCGCGCTCGGTGGGCAATGCGATATCGCCCGTCATCTTGACCACCGCAGCAGGGCCCACAATTTCAAAATTCTCGGTAAACATCACCCCACGATCAATTCGAACATCACCCCCTACCCGATCAAAGGCGAAACCATTGGAGAAAATATCGCGAAAATCGAGCGTGATCCGGCGCGGTAATGACTGTAAGCTTATCAAGCCCAACAACTTCCCCGCGCCGGCCTCAACCTTGGTGAACGAGCCGTTCGTGCTTTCGAACTTGAAATAGCCCGACAAGTTCGCCGTCGCAAAATCAAATGCATGCCCCGGCCACGATAATTTACCTTCGAGCTTGCCCGCACCACCGCGAATTTGATCGCCGTGACCAAATTGCGACAGCAGCGCGTTCAAGTTTGATGTTTCAACTTTTAGATTCATCACGGTGCGCGACCCAACGGTGGGCGCCACCGCAGCAGGCGCGGATGCGGAAGCAGCAGCCGGTTTGCGATCAGGATCCCCCGCCCGCTGCCATAACCCTTCCATTTCGAGCTTCGCGTGCCCGTTCGAGATGATGAGCTGGTCGATACGCCAATTCGGGCCCTGCGGCGTGGCACGAAGCTCCAGCTTGCCCATCCAGCGATCTTTCAGCTTGAAATTGTCCGCGATAATATCTAGCGCAGGAAAATCAGCCTCTACGGTCGGCGGGCGAGCCGATGTG
>JAYVYF010000372.1:0-6590 GCA_043784585.1 Burkholderiales bacterium | reverse complement strand
CGCATTGCAGGGTAATTTCGGTATATCGCTGCGTCTGGGCCGCCCTGTTTCGCAGTTATTAGCCGAGCGCTTGCCCGCCACCCTAGAGCTAGTTGGCGTCGCCACCCTGCTGGCATTATTTGTCGGCATTCCAGTGGGCATATATACGGCCCTGAAGCGCGATCATTGGTCATCGCAAGTATTGCTGACTGGCTCACTCATTGGCGTATCGCTCCCCAATTTTTTGATTGGTATATTTTTGATCATTATTTTCGCCGTCTGGCTGGGGATATTGCCTTCATTTGGCCGCGGCGACACGACCCAGCTCGGATTTTGGTCTACCGGATTTTTAACTGTTTCAGGATTGAAGGCCGTCATCTTGCCTGCGGTGACACTTGGCTTTTATCCCGTCACGCTGATCATGCGGCTGGTACGCTCTGAAATGCTGGAAGTGCTACGCACGGATTACATCAAATTTGCACGCGCACGCGGCCTATCAAATCAGGCAGTACATTTTGGTCATGCCCTCAAGAATACGCTAGTACCTGTCATCACCATTACCGGTTTGCAACTAGGCGGCTTGATCGCATTTGCGATCATTACCGAAACCGTATTTCAATGGCCCGGCATGGGCTTATTGTTTATTCAAGCAGTGCAGTTTGCGGATATTCCCGTCATGGCTGCTTACCTGTGTCTGATTGGATTTATTTTTGTCACCATCAATTTAATTGTCGACACGCTCTATTACGTCGTCGATCCACGGCTCCGCTTGGAGACTTCATCAGCAGGAGGCCATTAATATGACGGCCGCATTAACCAGCGCGGTTCGACGTTTTTTGGATAGCGATATCTGGCACAAATTCAAGCGCGATCCGCTTGTTGTCATCGCGACAATTATCGGGTTGATCCTGATTTTATCTTCCGCTTTTGCGCCCTTCTTCGCGCCACACAGCCCATTCGATTTAAAGACCTTGAACCTCAGCGATGCGTTCACTCCGCCTGCATGGATTGAGGCCGGTAAATCGCAGTTTCTGCTTGGCACTGACGATCAAGGCCGCGACGTGCTTTCCACCATCATGTACGGCTCGCGCGCTTCGCTGGTGGTGGGCTTTGCGGCCGTGTTGTTATCGATGGTGGTGGGCATCACGCTCGGCCTCATCAGCGGCTATTTCGGCGGCGCGCTGGACGCTTTCATCATGCGCATCGCTGATGTGCAGTTATCGTTTCCCGCGATCTTAATTGCGCTACTGATTAGCGGCGTGGCCAGAGTTGTCATCCCGAATTCACAGCACGATCAGGTCGCGATTTACGTATTGATTTTTGCCATCGCCGCATCCGGCTGGGTGCAGTACGCGCGCACGGTGCGCGGCTCAACCTTGGTCGAGCGCAATAAAGAATATGTTCAGGCCGCTAGGGTGATTGGTCGACGCCCGCTGGCGATCATGTTCGCGCATGTGTTGCCGAATGTATTGGGTCCGGTCATGGTGTTGGCCACGCTCCACATTGGCACGGCGATCATTACCGAAGCCACGCTTTCTTACCTCGGTGTCGGCATGCCCGCCACCCAACCGACGCTCGGCACGATGATCCGCATCGGCGGCGATTTTCTGCTGTCGGGCGAATGGTGGATTCTCTGGTTTCCGGGCCTGGCATTGGTAGTGCTCGTGCTGTCGATAAACATCATCGGTGATTGGCTGCGCGATGCGCTCAATCCTAAACTTCGCTAAAGCCGCGCGATGAGTACCCCCACTGTTCCACTGTTGCAAGTCAAAAATCTTCGCATCGAATTTCCCACCCGTCGCGGCATTCTGACCGCAGTGGACAACATCAGCTTCGACATCGCCGCCGGCGAAGTGCTGGGCGTGGTCGGCGAATCGGGTGCCGGAAAATCGCTCACCGGCGCGGCGGTCATCGGCCTGCTTGAACCACCGGGCCGTATCGCGAGCGGTGAAATATTGTTGGCCGGTCGGCGTATCGATAATCTGCCGTTTGAGGAATTGCGCAAAATCCGTGGCCGTGAAATCGGCGCCATTTTTCAGGATCCGCTCACTTCCCTTAACCCGCTCTACACCATCGGCCGACAAATTATCGAGACCATCGAAACCCATCTCGATCTCACCCACGCTCAGGCGAGAGCGCGCGCCATCGAGTTGTTGAATGAGGTCGGCATTCCCGCCGCCGATAGACGCATTGATCACTATCCCCACCAGTTCTCCGGCGGCATGCGCCAACGAGTAGTGATTTCATTGGCGCTCGCGGCGAATCCGAAACTGATCATTGCCGATGAACCCACCACCGCGCTTGACGTGTCGATTCAGGCGCAGATCATCACGCTGATAAAAAAGCTGTGTCGCGAACACGGCACCGCCGTGATGCTCATCACCCACGACATGGGCGTCATCGCCGAAACCGCTGACCGAGTTGCCGTCATGTACGCGGGCCGGATTGCCGAAATCGGTCCCGTGGCAGAAGTGATCCACTCGCCGCAACATCCTTACACCGTCGGACTGATGGGCGCGATCCCGAGCGTCGGCGACTCCCACGAACGGCTCGCACAGATTGACGGCTCAATGCCGCGGTTAACGGCGATTCCCAAAGGGTGCGCGTTTAATCCTCGATGTACGCACGTAAGCGATGTGCCCAACCAGCGCTGTACCACTGAGCGACCAGAGCTCATGCCCGCGGGCAAGACGATGGCTGCCTGTTGGCTGCATGCAAGCACGGCGGTTCAAACAGACAAACACGCGGTGACGGCATGAACAAAAAATCGAGCGATGTCCTGCTGGAAGTGATCGATGTCGCCAAAGAATTCGACGTTTCAAAACCATGGCTGAACCGGGTTATTGAGCGTCAAGACCGCCAAATTTTGAAAGCGGTGGATGGCGTCAGTTTTACCATCAATCGCGGCGAAACCTTGTCTCTCGTTGGCGAATCCGGCTGCGGAAAATCAACCGTGGCACGACTCGTATGCGGACTGTACACGCCGTCGCGCGGCTCGATTATTTTTGATGGCGTGAACATGGCTGACGCCGGTGCAGACGAAGTGCAGCAGCTGCGCAAACGCTTTCAGATGATTTTTCAGGACCCCTATGCGAGCCTGAACCCGCGCTGGCGGGTGGGCAAAATTATTGCCGAGCCGCTGCGCGTGCACAAGATCGCCACCAACGCCGCGGACGTCAAACAGCGCGTCGATAAGCTGCTCACCCAGGTTGGCTTGTCGCCACTTGACGCTGAAAAATTTCCGCATGAATTTTCCGGCGGCCAGCGTCAGCGAATTTCCATTGCGCGCGCGCTGTCCTCAAATCCAGAATTTTTGGTGTGCGATGAACCGACCTCGGCGCTGGACGTTTCGGTACAGGCGCAGATTCTGAATTTGATGAAAGATTTGCAACGCGAATTTGGCCTCACCTATCTTTTTATCTCGCATAATCTGGCGGTCGTATCGCATATCTCCACCCGCGTCGGCGTCATGTATCTGGGCCGCCTGGTGGAAGTCGCCGACACCAAACGCATTTTCGCCAACCCGCAACACCCGTATACCCAGATGCTGCAATCCGCGATCCCCGATCTAAAAATGACCGGCAAGCAACGCACGCCCGTCGCCGGTGAAGTCCCCAATCCGCTAACCCCCCCCACCGGCTGCGCCTTCCACCCCCGCTGCCCACACGCTTTTGATCGTTGCAAAATTGATCGCCCCAACTTGATCGATTATGAAGATGGCAGTCAGGTGGCATGCCATGCGGTGGAAGAAAAGCGGATTAATATTCGGGTGGCGGCGTAACAGCAGATTCAGACAAAAGTCTTTTAACCACGGGGCTTTTGAACCAAAAATGCTCACAAACAGACCCCAGGCATGGGGTTCCATTTTTAAAAATAGAAGTCTTCCGGTCCTATATCGTTAGTCAAAATTCGCCCATGTTGATTTTAGTAAGTGGCCTCGAAAACAATGGATCATCCATAACAATAGTCGACGTCTATGATTCGAGGACTTCATGCAAAACTTTCAGCTGCTCAAAATAATAAGACGCTGGTACGCATAGAACGCTCGCTCGAACGAGGTTGTGTCGACGGTTATGTAGTGGGCATTGCGCGCAGTTGGTTTGCGCTACTCATCGTGGGTGATGGCATAAGGTTGGACGGCTATCAAATATTTCGCCTCCGTGACGTGTTGACCATAGAATCTCCCGCACCACACGCTACTTTTCAAGAAGTCGTTCTTCGAAAACGCAAACTTCGAATCATTAAGCCCAGAAAGCTTGATTTTTCATCAACGACAGCAGTTCTCAATTCGGCATGTGCTAAATACTCGCTCATAACAATTCATCGCGAGATAACTGATTGTGAGGTTTGCCATATTGGACGCGTTGCTAAATTTAATCGCACAACTGTCACACTGAAGGAAGTCACACCCGACGGCACTTGGGCGGCAGATTTATCAAATTTTCGGCTATCGGAAATCACTCGCGTTGATTTCGGCGGGCCGTATGAAGAAGCACTTATGATGGTTGTTGGCACGACTAAAATTGTGTAGTGGCGAAAATATGAGAAAAAATGTTTGGCGAATCGATGCGTCGGGTGCGAACGCAAATATCGGCCGAGTTGTTTGGGCCCGTTCAAGTCGCTGTGGAACACAGCGATTTATCTCATCGCACTTTTCATAGCTCCCCTGTATTTCACATGGGGTGCATTTGCGCAATTTTTTCTGCTGAGTTATGTCACGCTACTTTTTGGCCACTCGCTGGGAATGCATCGACGTTTAATCCATAAATCATTCGAGTGCAGTAAACCCTTTGAGCGCTTCCTGGTTTGGCTTGGCGTCTTGGTGGGCATGGCGGGTCCTTTTGGCATTTTGTGCATACACGATATTCGCGATTGGGCGCAACGCCAGCCTTCATGACACGAATTCTTTTCACACCGTCGGGGCCTCTGGATTGACGCGTTCTGGCAATTGCATTGCACGTTCAAATTCGATAAGCCGCCGAAATTCACTATCGAACCAGAGTTTAAAGATGATCGTTGGTATCAATTTATGGAAGCCACATGGCCGCTTCATCAGCTGATACTTGCACTGGCTCTCTATATGATCGGCGGCATTAGCTTTGTCGTATGGGGGGTGGCCGTGCGGGTTGCTGTCAATGTGACTAGCCACTGGATCGTTACTTATTTTGCGCACAACCCCGGACCGGGACGATGGCGGGTGAAAGACGCGGCTGTCCAGGCTTCAAATCTTGAGGGTTGGGGCTTCCTCACGCACGGCGAATGCTGGCACAACAATCATCATGCGTTTCCAGAGTCGGCAAAAATGGGGCTTGAACCTCACCAACTAGATCCAGGCTGGCAAGTACTGAAATTTCTTGCCAGATGCCATCTAGTAAAAAATCTTGGTATGCCGCGAGAGTTAGGGCACAGCCACGATCTTGAGCTAAACGCCCCCGCTTGATGAAATAAGTTATCAAAAATAGCGCGTATCACCAACCGAATATTACAACTCCACCAACGTCTTAAACCCGCCCCAAAACATGCGCCTGCCATCGAATGGCGTGGTGCTTGGATTCATGCCGACAACGCGCGGATCTGACATCACTTTGGCGTTAACGCTATCGCGATGTTTGCGCGATTTATAAACGATCCAGGCGAACACCACGGTCTCATCCGCTTTCAATTTCACGCTCTGCGGAAACGACGTTACTTTGCCGGATTTCACATCCTCGGCCATGCATTCGGTGTATTGCAGTGGGCTGTATTGCATCCAGATTTTGCCGAATTTGCTGGACATAGCGCGATATGCAGCAAGATTTTTCAGCGGAACAGGAACCACAAAACCATCAACATAGTCCGCCATCGTAATCTCCTCGATTGCGGTGAGCGGAAGGAACACAATATCAGCAAATGAGCAGAGCGATCGGATTGCAGGCCAGCGCCGCGCAAAATTTAAAACCCCAGTATCGGCTGGCATTTCCAGCTTAAATTGTCCTGCAAGCACCGCCCCACCTAGCGTCTGGCTTTCGCGCGCTACGCGTGTAGGAAATAATTTCCTCGTCAGCATAAAAAAGCCCACCGCACGCGGTGGGTTTTTTACAGCTATAAAAATTTACTTACCTTTGATTTCCGCCAACAACTCTGTAGCGCCGTAAATATTTTTGAGCGCTTCCTGAATACCGCCGCTGGTGACGCCGATGGTGCGATTCATCACGGGGTCGAACCAGAACGAGCCGCCGTGCGAATGCACATTGCCATCAAAGGCGAGGCCGACAATCTCGGCGTTGCGATTAATCATGGGGCTGCCGGAATTGCCGCCGATGATGTCGTTGCTGGAGACAAAATTATAATTTTGCGCCAGGTTCATTTTGTCTTTCGACGCAATCCAGGACGCCGGCAGCGCATAAGGCTCCGCACCGGTATTGCGGTTGAACGCACCGGCAAAATCAGTAAACGGTATCACTGGTTTACCGCGCTCTGTCCAACCCTGCACAGCGCCAAAACTCAAACGCAGCGTACCAGTCGCATCGGGATAGACTTTTGGGCCGAGTTGGGCAAAACGCGCTCTGGCGATGAGCTCCGCGCTTTTCTGTTCCACTGCACTGACCTCATTTTCGTAGCGCTTGCGAAGT
>JAYVYF010000371.1:0-9042 GCA_043784585.1 Burkholderiales bacterium | reverse complement strand
GACATCATTGCCCGCGACCACCTAGCGAACGCGACCGGCACGCCGCAAGCGCGTTCGATCAAAACAGGCGAACGTGGATTTTGGGCGAAACTCCTGGGCGGTGATTTGGCGAGGCTGACCGCACAGCATTTATGGCTGGTGGTTGCGTCAGTGCTTATCGCGTCGCTGATCGCCATCCCGCTGGCGGTGATTATTTTTCCACACACACGTTTACGTTCGCTCGTGCTCGGCGCTGCAGGGTTGCTCCAAACGGTGCCTTCGCTCGCATTATTAGCGGTATTGATTTCATTGATGGGTGTCATTGGCAGCGTGCCTGCGCTCATTGCCCTAACGCTTTACGCACTGCTACCGATCATGCGAAATACTTGCGCTGGTTTGAGTGAAGTCTCAAGTGGATTGCGACAGGCAGGTAAAGCGTTGGGCATGTCCGCACGCGATATCCTGACCCAGATTGAGTTGCCGTTGGCGCTGCCGACCATCATCGCGGGTGTGCGCACTGCAACCGCAATTGCTATTGGCACAGCGACTATTGCGGCCTTCATCGGCGCGGGCGGTTATGGGGAGCGCATTGTCACCGGGCTCGCGCTAAATGATCGGCAATTGCTGTTGGCAGGCGCGATTCCCGCGGCGCTGCTAGCGCTACTGAGCGAGATTTTATTTGAATGGCTGGAACGCGTACTTAGGCGGTGGCAGGGTGCAAAATAAAGCAAAGTGCCTGTCCAGAGTGCCGTTTGAAGCATTTATGCCCGCGAAAGCCTGGCAAATAATGAGGTTCAATATATTTGCAAAAGGTTGCGCTGATATGTGGCTAGTGGCAAAAACGGCGCGCCACGTTAACAACCCATGGCAACGCTAATGGTTTGCTTGCCGGCTTTATAATCTGCCTATGCCTCTATTCGAACCGCGCCAATCCCACAGCATCGAAACCAGCGAAGAATCCGGTGTTCGTTTCCTTCATTTTGGCTCTGAGTGGGTGCAGGGTGCGATGCGCATTGCGCGCCCTTATGCGCTGGAACTTGAATACACCCGCGAGATGATGGCGTGTCTGCTTCTGCGGGGAGAACTAAATCTGGCGCTAAACACAGATCAGGCCTGCGCCAGTTGGCCGAAAAATGTATTGCAAATTGGGTTGGGTGCAGCTTCGCTCACGAAATTCTGGCATCGTTATTTCCCACATACGTTACAGTCGATTGTTGAAATCAATCCGGGCGTGGTGGCGATGGCGCGTCAGTGTTTCAAGTTGCCACGTAATGACGGCACAAATATTGATATTCACGTTGGCGATGGTGTGACATGGATGAGCGAAAGCACGCAGAAGTTTGATTGCATCATGGTGGATGGGTATGACCAGCATGCGCGTTTTGGGGGGCTGGGAACACCGGAGTTTTACCGTGACTGCCGTGCGCGACTCACCAGACATGGGCTGTTGGTGCTTAATCTTTTTGGTCGCAGCCGCGGTTACCGTCAGCAACTCGATTCATTGAATGAAGTTTTTAATCATCGGGTGCTCGCATTACCGCCGATTGAGAGCGCGCCTGGTGCGAGCGATGGCGGCAATTCAATCGTATTTGCGGCTGTCGGCGATACGATGGCGGTTGATTTGCAGACCCTGCGGGAGGCGGCAGCGCACCTAGAAAAATTGACGGGTTTGAAACTTGCCCGAACGTTGATGCGTCTGGAGCAGACTGAACGCATGGTGTTTAGTGGGTATGCTCGTGCAGATTCTGGTGCTGGCGGTCGTCGTGGCAGGAAAATGCCCCAAAATCCGCGAGAATATTAGAGTTTTCCAAAAGCGTTGAGTTTTCGAATCGCGTTGGGTGTTGATAGAAATATTTTTGCCGCGATATAAGGCACTGCAGGTTGATAAGGACCACAGCAAAGCAATTCGCAGAAAGCTATACAAACAAAAAGTGACCAACTTGCCAAACCGGCCAAACGGTGCCAGCCCAGTAGCAGTCCACCAGATGCACCCCCCCATGCACCTTGTCCTACCACCCAAGCCCCTATAATTCATGTCACCACATCACCATTCATCAGTCGCCACAACGCCCGCCAACCCGTCTGCTACCGCGGTAAAACGTGTGGGCGGTGATCGCCGCGTACTCACCATACTCTGGCCCTACCTGTGGCAATTCAAAGGCCGCGTGGTGCTCGCACTGTCGTTTCTGGTGGCCGCAAAATTAGCCAATATCAGCGTGCCGCTGGTAATGAAAAACATCGTTGATTCACTCGATAAATCGCAGGCAGCAGCGCTGGCTCCGGTAGTGGTACCCGTCGCCTTGCTGGCCGCTTATGGGCTACTCAGACTGTCGTCCACCATGTTCGGTGAGTTACGCGATATTGTGTTTGTAAAAGTGACGCAACGCGCCATGCGCAATATCGCGTTGCGTGTATTCCGCCATCTGCACGCGCTGTCGTTGCGCTTCCATCTGGATCGGCATACAGGTGGTGTTACGCGCGATATTGAGCGCGGCACACGCGGAGTTTCCACCATCATGAGCTATATGCTGTTTTCGGTAATTCCGATTTTGCTGGAAATTACCCTAGTCGTTTTTCTGCTGGGCGCTAAATTCGATTGGACGTTTGTTGCGATCACGCTGTGTGCAATTGCGCTATATATCGTCACCACCATCAGCATTACCGAATGGCGCACCCAGCATCGCCGCACCATGAACGAAATGGATTCAAAAGCCAATACCAAGGCGATTGATTCGTTGCTTAATTACGAGACCGTAAAATATTTTGGCAACGAAGAATTTGAAGCCGGGCGCTATGATAAAAATTTGCAGCGCTACGAGGCCGCCGCGACTAAAAGCGAGACCTCGCTAGGCCTGTTAAACGCCGCGCAGAGTATTGTCATCGCTACCGCAGTCACCCTGCTGATGTGGCGAGCGTCCGAAGGCATCGTCACGCAAAAATTAACTCTGGGTGATTTAGTGATGGTGAATGCGTTGTTGATTCAGCTTTATATTCCACTTAATTTTTTAGGTGCGATGTATCGGGAGCTGCGGCAGGCGTTTACTGATATGGAAAAAATGTTCAATCTGCTCGATGAAAATCGTGAGGTGCAGGACAAGCTGGGCGCAACGCCACTGGCATTAAACGGCGCGTCGATAAAATTTGAAAATGTCAATTTTGGCTATAGCGAGCGCCGTCAGATTTTGTTTGATGTGTCGTTTGAAGTTCCCGCCGGAAAAACCGTGGCCGTGGTCGGCTCCAGCGGCGCGGGCAAATCAACGATGTCGCGACTGCTATTTCGTTTTTACGATATTACAAGTGGCAAAATTTTAATTGATGGTCAGGATATTCGCGATGTCACGCAAGCCAGCGTGCGCGCGAGCCTGGGCATCGTGCCGCAAGATACGGTGTTGTTCAACGACACGATTCGCTACAACATTGCCTATGGTCGGCCCGATGCAAGTGATGCCGATATTCGAGATGCTGCCCGTCGCGCCCACGTCAGTGATTTCATTGAACGCCTGCCTGATAAATGGGAAAGCATGGTGGGCGAGCGTGGTTTGAAATTATCCGGTGGCGAAAAACAGCGCGTAGCGATTGCCCGCACATTGCTCAAAAATCCCGCGATCATGATTTTCGATGAGGCCACCTCTGCGCTAGATTCTGCGACCGAAAAAGCGATTCAAGGCGAGTTGCGTGAAATCGCCAAAGACCGTACGACGTTGGTGATTGCACACCGCCTCTCCACTATCATCGACGCCGATGAAATTCTGGTGCTGGATTTGGGCCGCATTGTTGAGCGTGGAACTTTCCGCGATCTGTTGGACCAGGATGGCAAATTCGCGCAGATGTGGCGTTTGCAGCAACAGGAAGAAGCCAAGAATCTGGGCGAATTAAGCTTGGTATCTGCTTAATCGCGCGCCGAAGTTGTAGTCGATCACGTTGATCTTGAAGCCGTTTGCAGAAATTAAAATCAATATTTTTCGATGCGCCAAAAAATCATGGAACTCCCCATAGACTTCACTGACTAATGAGTCAGTAGCGTTGACAATCACAAAGCGCACTGCCGAATTGACCAGTACAATGGGTCAGAAACGTTCAATTTACCCTTGGAGAATTTATGAGAAATACTGTGAAAAAATCGATCGCTCTTTTTGCTGTCATGGGCGCAATGGGCTACATAGTATCAGCGCCGGCAATGGCATCACCTGAAAATATGGATGCTGATTTTTTTGTCTCTGGCCAGCTGGGTAAAAGCCGCTTCGATATTGGTGACGGATTTGGCAAGAAAAATGCCATGGCAGGTGGTGTTGGTGTCGGCTATGCGTTTAACCCGGCGGTGGCCGTAGAGCTCAGCTACAACGATTACGGTAAAGTCAATTTTGGTGGGGTGGACGGCAAGGCCACATCAACGCAGCTCTCTGCGTTGCTTTCTGCACCGATGTCCGATGAATTTTCTGTTTACGGTCGGCTGGGCGCGGCAAGCACCCAGCGTAAGGTGGATGGATTCGGCAGCATCGGCTCTAACCGCAAAACAGAAGCCGTTTATGGCGTGGGTTTTGGCTATAACTTTGTAAAAAATATCAAAGGCACGATTGAATATCAACGGCTCGGCAACTCAAAAGTCGATGCCATCATGGCTGGTGTGAAGTTAGGTTTTT
This sequence comes from Burkholderiales bacterium, assembly GCA_043784585.1. GTDB lineage: Bacteria > Pseudomonadota > Gammaproteobacteria > Burkholderiales > Usitatibacteraceae > UKL13-2. The sequence continues at coordinate 4,423 of JAYVYF010000371.1, read as the reverse complement.
AGTTGTAGCAAAACGCGGGTCGCCGAAAGGAGCCCGCGTTTGATACGGCTACGTCACTGACCATTTTTGTGGCTATTTTTTTAACTAAATGGGCTTGATAAAATCTCGAAGGGCATCCAGCACTTTGCCCGGCGCTTCCTGCATCATGGCGTGACCGACACCATCCAGCAAACTAAATGTTGCTCCGATGATTTGCGTGGCGACTAATTGGGCCGCTTTTGGTGGCGTCATCATATCCTTCGACCCGCTGAGCACAAGTGTGGGCGCGACGATTTGTTTTATGGTATCCGCGGCCAGAGCAAATGAACTGCAGGCGGTGAGATCATTTGCCAATACACCGGGCCGGCTTTTCTCCAGCAGACATTTATACGCCATCATCAGCGCTGTACCGGGAATGGCCGACTGGTTCCATTTTACCTGTGGCGCATGCCCCCAAATATTGAGCATGTCGAACGCCTCATGCGGGCAGTGTTCGGCTGCATCCATGAGCGCGTCTGCGACCGGCATCGGGGTGCTGCAGCCCAGCAGCGCGAGGCGCGAAACTCGCGTCGAGTAACGCGTTGCCAAGTCGAGTGCAATCAGAGAACCCATGCTGTGACCTACAACAGCGGCCTCGCGTATCGCGCCGTGGTCACATAAATTGATGACCCAGTCAGCGTATTGCGATATGCTGGTTTTGGCATCACCAAAACTTTTGCCATGTCCCGGCAAGTCGATTGTCAGTGCGTTAAAACCGTGGTGCGCGAAGTAGCGTGATTGCAGGGTCCATACGCTGTGGTCATTGGCCGCGCCGTGAATAAAAATAATGCTGGGCTTGGCGGCGTCAAACGGTTTGCCGCCGGTGTAAACGAAAGCGGGTTGTTGCTGAACAAGAAATTTCATATTTTTTGCGAGGCCGCGAGTGCGCGTGACAAGTCCTCGATTAAATCATCCGCATGTTCAAGTCCGACCGATAACCTGATTGTGCCTTCTGAGATGCCCGAGGCCTTTAGCGCGGCAGCGTCCATGCGGAAGTGGGTGGTGGTGGCGGGCTGGATGACAAGCGATTTTGCATCGCCAATATTGGCCAAATGTGAAAACAGGTTCAGCTTTTCGATAAAAGTTTTACCTGCCTGCTTGCCGCCTTTTACTTCAAAATTGATAACCGCACTAACGCCGTGTGGAAATAACTGCTTTGCCAATTCGTAGTCAGGATGGGTTGGCAGTTCAGGATAAGTTATATGCGCCACTGCTTTACTTCCAGATAAAAATTCAACGATTTTTCGTGCGTTTTCGATATGACGTGGCATCCGCACATGCAGCGTTTCTAGACCCTGCAAAATTTGAAACGCAGTCATCGGTGCCATCGCCGCACCAAAATCACGCAGCCCTTCGCGGCGCGCACGTAGCGCAAACGCTGCCACCGATGATTCTTCGGTCATCACCATGTTGTGAAAGCCGGAATATGGCTCGGTGAGGGTGGGGAATTTCTGCGAAGCTTCCCAATCGAAACGTCCGCCATCAATCAACACTCCACCAATCACCACGCCGTGACCCGATAAGAATTTAGTAGCCGAATGCATCACGATGTCGGCACCTTGCGAAACAGGGCGCGACAAAAACGGCGTGGTCAGTGTTGCGTCCACCATCAAGGGGATATGCGCTGCGTGGGCGATTTCTGCGATGAGAGGAATATCCAGCACATCCAGCCCGGGGTTGCCTACCGTTTCACCAAACAACATGCGCGTATTGGGCCGAATTGCCGCGCGCCACTGATCTGGGTCGCGTCCGTTCACAAACGTGGTGTTGATACCGAAACGTGGCAGGGTATATGAAAGTAAATTATGCGAACCGCCATATAGCGCATTTGAAGCAACGATGTGATTGCCGCTATCCAGAAGTGTTGCGATCGCTAGGTGCAGTGCGGCCTGTCCGCTGGCGGTGGCAATAGCAGCGGGCCCGCCGTCGAGGGCAGCCATGCGTTCCTCAAACACCGCTGTAGTCGGGTTAGAAATGCGCGAATACACATGACCTGCACGTTCGAGATTGAATAATGACGCGGCGGTTTCGGTATCCGGAAACACAAACGAGGCGGATTGATAAATAGGCACTGCGCGAGCGCCTGTGGCTGCATCGGGTGACTGGCCCGCGTGCACGGCAAGGGTTTCAATACGTGGGTAGCTGGGAGCGGACATGGATATATGCTTTTTTATTGGTAATTCATGGGGTTACAACTAAATTGTCAGATGCGACATAAAGTCTTGCACCAAAACCCTTGTTTTGGTAAGGTGTGGCTAGATATCGGGTAATTAAAGACGTTTAGCGTCAAGTTGTACTGGCCGATAACATAATAAATATGATCTTCAGCTAAATTGCGTACTCACTCAAGCCAAATATGACATCTCGAATTTCTGCATTTGTTACCTATTTTATCGCGGTCGCATTGGTTAATTTCTGTATACCATTCGCGGATGCCGCGGCGGCGGTCAAGAAAAAGACCTCTACGGGAACATACAAAGTCACGTACAAAAAAAATAAAGTCAGATTTAAAGGGGTGCCGCAGGTGGCAGATCTGGATTCCAGCGGCCGTCCAAATTTGTTATCGCACGCCGCGATTGTGTTCGATCAAACGTCGGGTCAGATGTTATACGCCAAGAATGCAGACAATGCCGTGCCGATTGCCTCGATTACCAAGTTGATGACGGCAATGGTCGTGCTGGACGCAAAGCTGAATCTGGATGAAGCGGTTGTCATTCATGAAAGTGATATTGATTTGCTCAAGAATTCGCGTTCACGGCTGCCGGTCGGCACCGCGTTTCGCCGCGAGGACTTAATGCGTTTGGCGCTTATGGCGTCTGATAACCGGGCTGCGGCCGCACTTGGGCGCACTTATCCGGGTGGCATTGTTGCGTTTGTTGAGGCGATGAATGTGAAGGCTAAAACGTTGGGCCTGACCAATACCCGATTCATTGATTCAACCGGTCTAGCGCCTGGCAACGTGGCCAGCCCGCAGAATCTGGCCATGATGGTTGCCGCAGCGTCTGCTTACGCGCAAATCCGCGAATTCTCCACCACCGCGGCACTACATGTGAAGTTGGCTGAAAGCGGCCGCGAGTTGGGATTTATCAACACGAATTCTTTGATCCGTTCTGACGGCTGGAATATTGGCTTGTCAAAAACCGGTTTTATCAATGAAGCAGGCAAATGCCTTGTGATGCAAGCCATCATCAGCTCAAAGCCGGTGGTGATTGTGCTGCTGGATTCGTGGGGCCGTTATACCCGCGCTGGCGATGCAAACCGCATCAAAAAATGGCTGGAGAGCGGAAAAATGGCGATTGCTGCCGACAAGGCCAAAGCGGTCTAGTTTGATTAATGTCGTATCGGGTTAACCGTAAAAGTGGTTCAATAGCAGCATGAAAGTCGGTCTTTTCGTCACCTGCCTCGTTGATCTGGTTCGCCCCAACATTGGTTTCGCGACCTTGAAGCTGCTCGAAGATGCTGGCTGCGAGGTCACATTCCCCAGCGCCCAAACCTGCTGCGGCCAGCCCGGCTACAACTCTGGCGCGCGTGAAATTTCCCAGCAACTCGGCCGCAAATTATTGGCAGAATTTAAAGACTGCGATTACGTGGTGGCTCCGTCCGGATCGTGTTCTGGTCAGGTAAAAATTCATTACGTTCAAGATCTATTTCGCGATGCACCGGATCGTGCCGAGTTTGAAAAGCTGTCGGCAAAATGGTATGAGTTATCCGATTTTTTAGTCAATGTGCTGAAAGTGAAATCGGTGCCATCAAGTTTTTCAGGCAGCGTGACTTATCACGATTCCTGTGCCGGACTTCGCGAAATCGGCATAAAACAGCAGCCTCGTGATTTGCTCGCCAAAACGGGCTGCACCCTGACCGAGATGAATGACGCTGAAAAGTGCTGTGGTTTTGGCGGCACATTTTCGATCAAGCTGGGTGATATTTCTACTCGTATGGCGGAAAATAAATGTGTAAATATTGCGCTGACCGGCGCTGACGCGATGGTCGGCGGTGATCTCGGCTGTATATTGAACATTGAGGGACGTTTACGCCGCCAGGGCGACATGAAAACCAAGGTTTACCATTTCGCCGAAGTGCTGGCTGGTATGACAGATTCCGCGGAGTAAACCTTGGCATTGAAAGGCTTCGTCGAGCAAAAATGCTTGTAGCCGTCGTGGCGTCGCCACCGAAGAATGCCCGTCTTTTTTGGGTTTGAAAATTTCTTGAGGTCACACCATGCAAGTCCAATCGATGTTTTTCAAAGAAACCGCGAGCCTGAAACTAAACGACGCGGTGTTGCAAAAAGCGATGAAAAAAGCGAAAGGTAAATTCGTGGATGGCCGCGCGGAGAGTGTTGCTACCATCGACAATTGGGAAGCAATTCGTACCCACGCCGCTGCGCTGCGAGACCGCGCAATCGCTA
>JAYVYF010000370.1:0-5283 GCA_043784585.1 Burkholderiales bacterium | reverse complement strand
GCGGCTTTAATCAACCGATTACCTCAAACGATCCCACGACGCATGCAGAGATTGTTGCGCTGCGGGATGCAGCAAGAAATATTCAAAATTATCGTCTTGTCGATTGTGAGCTGTTTGTCACGCTGGAGCCGTGCATGATGTGCGTGGGGGCGATGCTGCACGCTCGCGTGAAACGAGTGGTGTTTGGTGCGCTTGAACCGAAAACGGGTGTGTGTGGCAGCGTGATGAATCTGCCGAACGAGACGAAATTAAATCATCATGCAACGTTCACTGGTGGCGTGTTGGCCGATGAATGTGGCAAAGTACTGAAGGCATTTTTTGCAGAGCGGAGATTAAATAAAGAAGCGTCAGCAACACTAACGTCAATGCCAGAGACAGCTGTAAAACCTGCGCCGTAACCGACGAATGACCCAGAAGACCAATAAAATCATGCCAGAATAGGCGGTCGTTAAATTCGCTTCACTCGAAGTGAGCCTCGGAGGAATCATGCAGCAACTAAGCGCACTAGACGCCCTTTTTTTATATCTCGAAACGCCCGAGACGCCGATGCATGTGGGAAGTCTTTTTCTATTGGAAAAGCCGAAGGGGCATCGCGGCAGTTTCTACCCAAATATTCGTCGCTTGATTGAATCGCGTATGCATCTGGCCCCTTTGTTTTCGCGCAAGTTGGCGTTCATGCCGTTTGATCTGGCGAATCCGATTTGGCTGCATGATGATAGCGTGGATCTTGATTGGCATATCCGCGCAATGACTCTGCCAAAGCCAGGTAGCACCATCCAGCTTGAGGCGGCTGTCGCTAAACTGCATGAGGGCATGCTGGATCGTGATCGCCCACTTTGGCAATTTACGATTATTGAAGGTCTGGCCAGCGGTGAAGTGGCGTTTACATCACGCATTCATCATGCGGGCCTGGATGGGCAGGGCGGCGTTGCGCTCGCGCAGGCCGTGCTCGATATTGAGCCGAAGCCCGCTCCGCGTGCCCGACAAACTGGTGGCCGTGAAAATTTGCGAAAAAGTTCGCGCAACGCGATACCGCCATCAGCAGCAAAAATGCTATCGGCCGCGTTTCGAAATAGCGTCGCACAATATGGAAAAATTTTAAAAGCCGGTGCGGGGGCGTTGAAATCAATCGGTGCCGCGGGTGCCAGAACGGCGATGGCACTTACCAGCAGCCAGGCGAAAAAAATGGGGGCACCAACAGAGCAACTCTCTGGCTTGGCGAACATGGTGGAGCTGGCTGGAAATGTGGCGACGCTAACAACCAACGACACGCCACTGCAAGCGGCGAAAAAATTACTCCCCGCAGGAATGAAACTTGGCCCGCGAACGCCGCTAAATGTTGCGATTACCGGCAAGCGTTCATTTGCGACCGCGCAGATCCCGCACGCCGAAGCAAAAATGCTGGCCAAGTATTTTGATGTCAAGCTGAATGACATTATTCTCGCCACGGTTTCTGGTGCGCTTCGCCGCTTTTATGCGGACGATAAACGGACATTAAATAAATCGATGATCGGCGCGGTGCCAGCCAGTTTACGTACGCCGGGCGATATAAGCCAAAGTAATCAAGTCACGATGATGCTGATAGACATGGCGACCAATATCGCAGATCCCGCCAAACGAGTGGCCGCAATTCGCGAAGCAAGCAGCGCTGCGAAAACGCTCACCAGCAGCATGAAAGGTGCGCTGACCACGGTAACGAGTGATCTGCCCACGTTGGGGATTCCATGGCTGATGGGCATTATTACGCCGCTATACAAAACGGCGGTCGCCACGAATCGAATTCCAGTGGTGGCAAATTTGGTGATTTCCAATGTGCCCGGTCCGCCGATGCCGTTATACATGGCGGCCGCCAAACTAAAATCGTACTACCCCGTCTCAATCGTGACGCATGGTTTGGCGCTCAACATCACTATTCATTCCTATGCGGGCTCGCTGGACTACGGTTTTATTGCGGCTAAAGAGCAGGTACCTAAATTGGCAAACTTGACTAAATGTCTGAACGCCGCGCACGATGAGCTGATGAACCTGGCAATAACTAGTGCGGCAACGGTGGATTTAGAAACGGCGCCAGTCTCAAAAAAGGGGGCAGTCAAAAGAGCAGGTACGGCCAAAAAAATGGCCGTGTTGAAAACCCCCACCGCCAACAAACAAGCAGCTGCAATGTCCAAAGCGCGGGCAAAAAATGCCTAGCAAAAACCGATCAAACCAATCTGAAAATTCTTTAAACAATGATTCACCGTTTGATTTTCTTAAAAACTTTAGACCCGCCAAAGATGAATTTTCAACACCTGAAAATGTACCTGCCCACATGAATGCCGACATGAACACAAGTTCCGCAGCGACCGATAGTCTGGTCCAGAAACTACGCGCTCCCGGCGCAGGCTTGATTGCGTTAGAGGCGCGTGCGCCTTGGGAATTGGGTGCAACCCTCGCTGCCTGGCCGCTATTGCGTACGGCACCCGCGGGAGATGGCCACGCGGTAATTGTATTTCCGGGGCTTGGTGCAGGCGATTTTTCGACCGCGCCATTGCGCAGCTTTTTGTCATCGCAGGGTTATGAAACATTCGGCTGGGACCTTGGTTTTAATTTTGGCCCGCGCGATGGTGTGCTGAAAAAGAGCGTCGAGCGTGTGATGGATATTTGCGCCACGTCAAAACGCAAAGTGAGTCTAATCGGCTGGAGTTTGGGTGGGCTTTACGCACGCGAATTCGCCAAGGCATTGCCCGAGCAAACCCGCAGCGTGATTACGCTCGGCACACCGTTTTCGGGTGATCCGAAGGCGACCAACGCATGGCGGTTTTATGAATTTGTCAGCGGTCATAAGCTCGACGACAAAAAAATGATCGCCCACATTAAAGAGGCGCCACTGGTACCGACGACCTCCATTTTTAGCCGCACCGATGGTGTCGTGGCATGGCCGCTGTCGATCCAAAAAGAATCCAAGACCGCTGAGAACATTGAAGTGATCGCAAGCCACGTCGGCATGGGTATGAACCCGATTGCTTTGTATGCCGTAGCAGATCGGCTGGCGCAGCGCGAGGGTGCGTGGCAAAAATTTGATCGCAGCGGTTGGCGGCACTATTTTTATCGCGACCCGAATCGCGTCGAGTAGAAAAAATGCCCACTGTTCAAACCAACGGTATCACCCTCGAATACGAAATTCTAGGCGCCGACAATGCCACGCCACTGCTGCTCATCATGGGTCTTGGCATGCAGATGATCGGCTGGCCCGAAGGCTTCTGTGCCAAACTGGTTGATGCAGGATTTCGGGTGATTCGATTCGACAATCGTGATGTGGGCTTGTCGACCAAGCTCGATCATTTGGGATCGCCGAATGTGCCGTTGGAATTTATAAAATTCATGATGCGTCTGCCGCTCAAAGCGCCCTATTTGATCGACGATATGGCGCGTGATGCTGCCGGCTTATTGGATCAACTCGGCATTTCTGGCGCACATGTGGTGGGGGCCTCGATGGGCGGCATGATCGCGCAGAATCTCGCGGCGCATTTTCCGGAAAAGGTATTGAGTCTCACCTCCATCATGTCCAGTACCGGTCGCCGCAGCCTGCCCGGGCCTACCTCGAAAGCGCGCCGGGCACTGCTCACACCGCCCGCCAAACGTGGCGATATCGACGGCGCGATTGCGCGAATGAAAAGTGTTTTTACCGCGATCGGCAGCCCCGGTTTTATCGAAACAGACGCAACCCTCGATGATCTGTGCGCTCGTCATGTCCGTCGCTCGTACTATCCGCCCGGTAGCGCGCGGCAACTCATCGCCATTGCCGCCAGCGGGGACCGCACCAAGACAGTACGCCGCATTACTGCGCGCACGCTGGTGGTCCATGGCAAGGACGATCCGCTCGTCCCCGTCGCCGCGGGTATCGACACTGCTCGTGAAATTCCTCACGCGAAATTATGCGTAATTGATGGCATGGGCCATGATTTGCCGACGGGTTTACATCAACGTTTGGTGGATGAGATTGCGGGGCATTGCATTAAGAGTCCGCCGTCAAGTAATTAGCCGCTTGAGGCTGAAAAAAGGCTGCAACTCTGCTCCGCTTAAAAAAAGAACCGAATCGTTTGTTAATTGAGTGCGTTCACGAGTGGTAAAATGAGGGTAGTAATCAGTCACCGCACCGAGCCCCGTGTCCTCCTCTTTCGCCCACCTCCGCCTGCACACCGAATACTCCATCACGGACTCGATTGTTCGTATTGATGAGGCGGTGGCGAAGGCAGCCAACGATAAACTTCCGGCGCTGGCAATTACCGACGTTTCCAACGTTTTTGGTGCGGTTAAGTTTTATCAAATGGCGCGCGAACGCGGGGTGCAGCCGATTATTGGTTGCGATGTGTTTATTGAAAACGAAAAAAATCGTGATCAACCTTCACGACTTTTGTTGTTGTGCACCAACGATGCGGGCTATCTGAATTTATGCCAATTGCTCACGCGCGCCTATCGCGAGAACACCTGGCGGGGCCGCGCGGAATTGAGCCGAAAATGGTTGATGCAGGAATCGACAGTCGGCTTGATCGCCCTATCTGGCGCAGCCTTTGGCGATATTGGTCAAGCGTTGTTGCAGGCCGATACCAAGCGGGCAATGGTATTGGCGAACGCCTGGGCTCACGATTTTCCGAATTCGTTTTACGTTGAATTGCAGCGCGCAGAGCGCGATTTTGATGAGCCCTATAACGCTAGCGCAATGAACTTGGCGAGTGTGTGTGATTTGCCGGTGGTGGCGACCCATCCGATTCAATTCATGGCGGCGGATGATTTCAAAGCGCATGAAGCGCGAGTATGCATTTCGCGCGGCGAGTTGCTGGGGGACAAGCGACGCACGCGGGATTTCACGCCAGCACAGTATTTCAAATCGGGCGAGGAAATGGCGAAGCTGTTCGCGGATATTCCGGAAGCGCTGGAGAACGCGGCGGAAATAGCGAAACGCTGCCACTTTGAATTTTCACTTGGCAAGTCGAAGCTGCCGAATTTCCCGACGCCGAATGGCGAGACAATTGAAGCGTACTTGCTGGATTCTGCGAAGGCAGGATTAGATCGGCGCCTAGACGTGATTTTTTCGGACGAGACCAAGCGTGCAAGGGGACATCCGCGTTACTTGGAGCGGCTGGAGTTTGAAGTGAAAACCATTATTCACATGGGTTTCCCTGGCTATTTTTTGATTGTTGCCGATTTCATTGCATGGGCAAAAAATAATGGTGTGCCGGTCGGCCCGGGGCGGGGTTCGGGTGCGGGCTCGCTGGTCGCCTATTCGCTCGGCATTACGGATTT
>JAYVYF010000369.1:0-7836 GCA_043784585.1 Burkholderiales bacterium | reverse complement strand
GCGCTTGAGCCACCGTCGCCAGCCTACGGTTTACGGATGCCGCCACTGAATGAAGGCGGCTGGTGGCTGATGGCGGGTTTTTTCCTGACGGCCTCAATTTTATTATGGTGGGCCAGGACTTATCGCCGTGCTGTCGCTTTAGGCATGGGAACGCATGTGGCATGGGCATTTGCCGCTGCGATCTGGCTGTACTTGGTGCTTGGTTTTATTCGTCCGTTGCTGATGGGTAGCTGGGGTGAGGCAGTGCCGTTTGGTATTTTCCCGCACCTCGATTGGACTGCAGCGTTTTCAATTCGTTACGGTAACCTTTTCTACAACCCATTTCACATGCTCTCAATTGTTTTCCTTTATGGTTCTGCGCTTTTGTTTGCGATGCATGGCGCAACCATCCTGGCGGTCAGCCGTTTTGGCGGTGAGCGTGAAATTGAGCAGATTGTTGATCGTGGTACCGCCTCAGAACGTGCGGCGTTGTTCTGGCGCTGGACGATGGGCTTTAACGCGTCGATGGAATCGATCCATCGCTGGGCCTGGTGGTTTGCTGTATTGACCACACTGACGGGCGGTATTGGCATTCTGTTAACAGGCACCGTGGTTGATAACTGGTATCTCTGGGCCGTAAAACATGGTGTGGCACCGATGTATCCAAACTCGTGGCCGACCGTGATTGATCCCGCAACGCTGCCAGGAGCACCGCGATGAAATCGCTTCAAATAAAGACAAAGTCATGGGTGATAGCAGCCGTTGGTGCCATTGCCGCCGCTGTGGTGTTGAGTGGTTGCGAACGTCCGCCGATTGATGCGGTGCAAAACGGTTATCGCGGCGTCGCCATGGGCACGGTTGCCAACCCGCGCACGTATGACGCGAAAATTGAAGCCAATAAACTGCCGGAACCGATTCCCGCCGTGCCAGCGGGTGGCCCGTCAGCGGGTTCGCTTTACAAAAACGTACAGGTGTTGGGCGATTTAGGCGCGGGGGAGTTTACCCGCACTATGCTTGCCATGACGCAGTGGGTCGCACCGAAAGAGGGATGCGCCTACTGTCATGCCGCGGGCCAGGATTTTTCATCTGATTCGATGTACACCAAAGTCGTTGCGCGCAAAATGCTAACGATGACCAAAAAAGTGAATAGCGAATGGAGTACGCACGTTGCCGCCGTAGGGGTGACCTGCTACACCTGCCACCGCGGCAACAATATCCCGGTCAACTATTGGTACAAGGAAGATCAGCCGAAGCAATCTCCCAGCATGATGACGGCAGGTAATGGTAAAAATACGGCGAGCAAAACAGTTGGTCTAGCCTCATTGCCGCATGATATTTTCCAGCCGTACTTGGCCGAGGCGAAAGACATTCGCGTGATCGGACAAACCGCGCTGCCGACCGGTAATCGCCACTCCACCAAACAAGCCGAGTGGACGTATGGTTTGATGGTGCATATGTCGCAAGGTCTCGGCGTCAATTGCACCTACTGCCACAACACGCGTTCGTTCAGTTCCTGGGCTACCAGCCCGCCGCAGCGCGCGACCGCCTGGTATGGCATCCGCATGGTGCGTGATTTGAACAACAACTATATGGATCCGTTGACCGCAACTTTCCCTGATTATCGCAAAGGTCCCTTGGGTGATGTCGCGAAAGTAAATTGCACAACGTGTCACCAAGCGGCTTACAAGCCGCTGCTAGGCGTCAGCATGCTCAAAGATTATCCTGAACTAAATAAAATCAGCCTGGAAGCGCATCCCTACGTTGCCGGTGCACCCGTGGTATCCGTAACGCAAAGTGGTGTTTTAGGCAAAATACTGTTTGTGGTCGGTAAGAAAGATCTGGATGCTGGTGCCCAAAACGCCGTCGCCGCTGCTGCAAAAGCTTTAGCCGAAAAATCGGCTGCGAAAGTTGACCTTTCAGGTTTTGCCGATAAAACGGGTAACGCAAGCTCGAATCTGGCACTGGCCAAAGAACGTACTTTCGCAGTGCGCGATGCGCTCAAGGCAGCAGGTGTTGCCGAGAATCGTATTGCACTCAAGAAGCCAGAGTTTGTGATCGGCGGCGCGGAAGCGGACTCACGCCGAGTAGATATTGTCGCGACACCCTGATGTAAACCATCTTGCAACGAGCTGGCGTTATTCAATCGTTGGCGCGGAGAAAGTGGCTTAGGGAGTGCAGGAAGCACGCAAACGGGCAGTGACTAATGGGTCAATGCCCGTTTTTTATGCGAAGTTTTTTCGTACATGTACGCTCAGTCCCATGCGGCATCATGTTCGCATCATTAAATTTATTTGGACACAAGTGGTGATCTCAAAGACGCATTACGCCTTGATCTCCCGCTAGGTTATTAACCCCGTAATTGCGCTAATGACAACCGCTTGATCGCGTGTTGAGACGATCGACTACCGACTGTATTTGTAGTCTCCGATAGCCCACGGAATACAGAGACCCATCACCGCAAGCGAAAGATTATACGAAAACTAATGGGGGCCGTAGAAAGATCAGCCAATGTATCCAACTCGTCCTAAAAACACGAAGTTTGCGATTGTATGTCTTATGGATTTGAATTGATCTTTGGTCATTGCACGCCTGGCTCAATGACGGCAACAAAGGTTTGTACCGCTTACACCTGGAATTTTTAAATAAATTGGTGATCAGGAGTATTTTTATTTACGTGTCCGCCGAGCAACACGTAAATGTTGAATCGCACATCTCCAACATATGCCAACGTGAATAGGTTGATAGCGACGAAAGTTGCTTAGCTCACCGACCAGCCAACTTGATGCTTGCGAAACCATTCATGCAGCGCATGTACTTGTTGCTCTGTATGGCTCCACTTCAGTTGTGGTTCTCGCTTAGCGTAACTGGCAACAGAGGCGGTCAACAGTGAGTTTGCTGGAAAATCAAAATCGCCTGCGGCAAGCATGGTGGTTAGAAAAAAGATGCACTCAGTTCTATAAATTAACCTAATGAGGCCACCTGAATTTAAAAACAAAATGGCTTAAATCCTCCGACTGCGCTAGCGTCGAAGTCCGCCAACATAACAGTGTATCGGCGGCCTCAATCAACGCGCTCGTTATTTCGCTCCTGAAATCAAGGTCAGCAAATCTGCTTTCCCCTCAACCCGCTCAAGCCTAGGATACTTCGCGCCGCCCTGATAATTTATTCGTATTGTTGAGTAGTAATCCTGGTTCTGGATCAGCAGTTCAATCGGCGCTTTTTGTTTCCCAGCCGCAGCCGCTTTGACCACATCGGCCATGACGTCGCCATCGAACGCTTCGCCGTTGATCGCGATGATTTTCATATTGGGCGACATGCCGGCTTCAAAGGCGGGGCTGTTCCAGAGAACATCTATAATTTGTCCCGGTTCGCTGCCGTTCTTGCTGTCGTTTGAGATGATGAGGCCGATCGAATACATCAGGTTGATGAGCTTGCGTTCTTTTTGCTCGGCTTTGAACAGCTCGGTGGGTGTGTCGGTGTAGACGAGTTTCCAGCCACCGCGCGTGACGCCATCGAGCGGCGCGCGGACTTCGGTGGAGTCGAGCCGCGTGCGCAAAAACGCAGCCCAATCGGCCGGTTGAACTTGATTGAGGGTTGCCACCACGTTGTTAAATTCATACGGCTTTACGTCATGACTGGTTTTGGCGAAGTCCGGATCATTGCCATGAAAAATTTGCAGGAAGCTATCGAGGGTTTTTTTGCCGCCGGACATCTCGCGGATTTTGGTATCAATATCCAGCCACAGTAAATTGCCTTCTGGATAAAAATCAACCGAACGGCGATAGTTGCTCCAGGCGTTTCCAGTGGTGTACAGCACCTGCGCTTGATCGGCGGTATCGCGTAGTGGACGCCACGCACGACCGGGGCGGTGATCCATATCGGCGGCAGTAATCGCCATCGCGTCACGATATTGTTCAGCTGTCCACATGCCCGCGCGTGCGGTCAGCACTTGGCCTAAATAGGTGGTGAGCCCCTCGTAAACCCACAGCAATTCGCCTTTCATTGGCACGCTGAAGTTGGGCGTGGCGAGGCCACCGGGGCGACGGAATTTACCGTTCCATGAATGCACGTATTCATGCGGCAACAAACCCGCGCCGGAGAGGTAGGCAGTGGGTGAAGTAAATAGTTCAGCGCTGGCGCGATTGTCGCTGGACTGGTGATGTTCAAGGCCAAAATGATTTGTCTTTTCACTCAGGGTCAGTAAAAAATCGTAATGGTCGTAGTGCTCCGCGCCGAATAATGCTTGCGCTTGTTTGACTAAAGCTTGATGGTCTTTGATCTGCTTTTCGGAGATTTCCAAATTGCCCGCGCGATCGCCGACGATGTTCAAGCGCACGGGTCGTGCTGCACCGGGTGTCAGATTAATTTGTTTAAAATTGAGACCAGTCATGAGTGCGGAATCAACCAAAGTATCGACACTTACGGCTTTGAAGCGCATGCCTTCATTGGTCATGACAGCACCCTCAAGCGCCGTCGCGTAGCCCCAACCAGATGGAAGTTTGATGGTGGGTTGAATCGTTACCCGATCAGTTTTGTAACCTGCGGGATAAAACAGCACCTGATTCCATTCCAGAATCGCCAGTCGGGGCGATGCGGAGACGCCAGCGCCGAACTGACCGCCGCCGACGGGCGAGAGAAATTGAAATTCAAGCGTGAGGCTGGTCGCGCCCGTGGGGACATCAAGATCAATCGAATACATGTCGAGCAAATCGCGGCGCCAGCTGATTCGCGCACCGTTCGCGGTGATTTTCAAACCGGTAACGCCATCAATCGGACCGGTTGCGCCATGCTCACCGGGAATCCATTTCGGGTAGCTCAATGTCAGCGGCCCGGGCTTTACCGGCATCACTTCCCGCACAGTAAAAATTTTTCGCGCGGTATCGGTTAAGTCCACTCGCAATGAAATCTCGCCTGGATAGGGCGAATCCACAATCTCGGCTGCAGCGGTGGCGGGTAATGCCGAGAGGGCTAATGAACTTGCCGCAGCCAATGTGGCCAGGGCAGCTATTCGATTAATCAGAATATGCATGCGAGTGTGCTTTCGAAAAAAGTATGGGGAAAACGTGGTGAAGAATGAAATGTAATGAGTTCAACAGGCGTGTTGAGATGGTGGAATGTTGTTTCGGCGGCGCTTTCCGGGAAGAGTGATGCCGCAAAGGCAAAGTTATTACATTAAAGTTGAGAGGCTGAGCATGGTCTATTTGGCATCAAATGTACTGTTTAGATAAGACCAAGCGAGCTGAAGATATATTAAAATCACAACCGAAGCCAGCATTGTTGGCAATAATATTAGTCAGACCCTAATCAGCACGTGCCGTTTGGGGCACAAATGCGCCAGGACGCCCGTTTTTGCTGGGCTTTGTTTGAATTCAGGACGTGCTGCTGCGCGCCAGCGATGTGTTCGACGATGATCTATTTACATCGCCACCACTGCCGATATTTTTTTGCCTGCGCGTGCGCCGAGCGCCCAGTTCCACATCGCTTCGGCAGGAATAGGAAGGACCAGAAACCAATGTTCTGCCACCGCCAATGTGAGTAGCGTGGCCAACAAGGTATGGCTGGTGATGTCGAACACGCTGGTGCTTCCTCCAATCGCGCTATACCAAAGAATCGCAGCCACAGCAGATGCGGCGGTGACCGAAACCGGAAACAATAAATTCATTGCGCTTTTTCGGAAATAGCTTTCAAGATGCTGTAAGTGATCTGGCAAAAATTTTTCATAGAGATTGCGCACGCCAAAAAATAGATTCAGCTTTGCCGAAAGACGCATCGCCCAAAGTATAAGATATGTTTGCGCGCCGACCTGGTTTGCGGCGCCCCATGTAAAAGCGACAATGAGCAACCCGGCAACGATGAGCGCGAGCTCGTGGTAAATAATGGCCTGCGTTGCAAAAATAAAACGTTGCGATTCGGTAGCGCCTGCGGGGCAGGGTAGCTTGCGGAAGCCCGTGATGTATCCCATCAGGAAAGCCATTTCTTGCCAACCCCAGATTAAAATCGCGCCAGTAAACGCGCAATATGCCCCCACCATGGTGGGGGTATCGCGCATCACGATCAAGCCAGCCAATGCAGCTAGCGCAACTAGGCTCGTGCCCAGAAAGCTCCAGCGATAAGTCGACTTGGACAAGCCGTCAAGATATAGGA
Organism: Burkholderiales bacterium; assembly: GCA_043784585.1. Lineage (GTDB taxonomy): Bacteria > Pseudomonadota > Gammaproteobacteria > Burkholderiales > Usitatibacteraceae > UKL13-2. The sequence continues at coordinate 1,713 of JAYVYF010000369.1, read as the reverse complement.
TGGCTCCAGTGCTGAACCACCAAATAAACAAGGTGAGCAGCACCGGAACGCCATGGACAGTGAACGACATTTAGCTTGCCTTTGAACCGATTTTTCTTTAAGCCCGACAGGCTAACACCATTGAGGATTGCTGATTACCAAGTGGGCACCATCAATACTTGCGGCGGGATTTTGTTGCTTTTGGTCGGTAGCACATACAACCGTGCGAAGGTTGCAGCAGCGGCAAGCGCCCAGCCTGCACCTTTTAGTTTGCCGATGACGCCACCTTGTTTTTTGGCAGCATCGCTAGCCACGCCGATCAAACGCAAACGCTCAAGGCCCGCGCGAAATTTCGGTTGTTCCACGTCGAGCTCAATCGGGAAAACCTGCCGGGCGATTTTCGAGGTGATGTCGAACACTTCGAAATCATATTTGGTCGAATCGAGCCCTAACGCGGCATGCAGTTCCTGACGGTTGTGATCGCGCACATACATGGTGCCGTACACAGCAATCAGGAAAAAACGGATCCACAGCTTGTTTACGCCGGAGAGCAATTTGGGATCGCTGCGCATCATCAGCGCCAATACTTCGCCATGCCGAAACTCGTCGTTGCACCAGCGTTCAAACCATTTAAAAATGGGGTGGAAACGATGTTCTGGGTGGCGCTCAAGCTGGCGGAAAATCGAGATGTAACGCGCATAACCAATTTTTTCTGAAAGGTAGGTTGCGTACAAAATAAACTTGGGACGGAAGAACGTGTATTTTTTTGCGCGCTTCAAAAAGCCCAGATCAACTGCAACGCCAAAGTCACGCAGCGACATATTGATGAAACCCGCGTGGCGTGCTTCATCGCGCGCCATATAGCCCATCGCCAGTTTCAGGTCGGGATTAGTGAATTGTTTTTCCATTTCTTTATACAACACGCATCCTGAGAATTCAGAGGTAACAGAACTCACCAAAAAATCGAGAAACTCCTGGCGAAGTGCCGGTGGCAGATCGCGGATTTCAGAGCTGAACTCCGGTGTGCGCTGAAAATGATCGTGATTGTTATCACCTTCAAACTCAAGCATGAGCTTGTCCCATTCAGCGCGTACCAGGGACATATCCATCTTGTTCATCTTGGCGTAATCCGTGGTGTAAAAGCGCGGCGTCAGCATTGTTTCCTGATTGGCGACAGCCGTGGCATCTTGCGAACTGGCGATCAAGGGGGCGGTAGTTTCCATGCTGCTCTCCATCGGTACTCATTAAAACGGTTTAGCTAATCAGTCGGTCTAATTTGAGCGGCCGGGTTAAATTATTAAATTAACCCGCCGCGTTGGCGATCGCGAGCAGCCGGACGAATGTCTCGCGGTTGGTATTACCGAACGATCCTAAATCGACATAGCGTCCGGTGCTGGGGTCTTCTAGCATCAAGCGGCCGTCTGTGTGAGCCACCAGACGAAACGGCGGCCCACTGTCGACACCGATGCGCTTACGCTCACGGGCGAGTCCACGTAGGGTGCCGCGCAAAAAATTGCTGGTGCCAGGCGCTGCGCTATCGATCAATTTATTATGCTTGGCTTCATAAATGAGGATGCTGCCGTCTTTGCCATCTTCAAATCGTAGTTCATGCGAGGCGGTGATGGGAGCGAGTGGCATCTTGTCCATGCCGGAACCGGTCACGCGAACCAGCGCAGTGCCTGCAAGCGCGAGCAATACCAGCAATGATGCCGCCATTATCGGTGAACGCAGAAT
>JAYVYF010000368.1:0-3745 GCA_043784585.1 Burkholderiales bacterium | reverse complement strand
ATGGGTTGCTCTGTCGAAAAAATTTGGCCGCCTGCCGTTCGAAAAATTATTTGAGCCCGCAATTCGCTATGCGCGCGACGGACATTTTGTTTCGCCCATCACCGCCGAAAGCTGGCGGCGTCAAGCGGAGATGTTGAAAGATCAGCCCGATTTTATGCATGAATTTTGCCCGCGTGGTCGTGCGCCCATGGCGGGTGAAAAATGGATACTGGCAGGCCAGGCCGAAACGCTTGAAGACATCGCTGCAACTCATGGTGAATCGTTTTATCGTGGCGTGCTCGCTGAAAAAATTGCCGCACATGCAAATAAGCACGGTGCTGCGATGAACGCTGAAGATTTGGCGATTCATCAATGTGATTGGGTCGATACCATTCATATGGATTATCGAAACGTGCGCCTCCATGAAATCCCACCCAACGGCCAGGGCCTCGCCGCGCTGCTATGTCTGGGCATGCTCGAACATTTCGATCTGGCCGCGTTAACGGTAGATTCACTCGACAGCGTGCATTTACAAATCGAGGCGATGAAATTAGCGTTTGCCGATGCTTATCGCTACATCGCAGATTCCGCTTTTATGGATGTGCCGGTGAGCGCGCTGCTGGATCGAACCTATCTCAAGAAGCGTGCCGCGTTAATTGATCTAAAACGCGCCTCGGCCCCTGCGGCCGGCGTTCCGCTGCATGGCGGCACCGTCTATCTCACCACCGCCGATGCGAGCGGCATGATGGTCAGCCTGATCCAGTCCAATTACATGGGTTTTGGCTCTGGCGTGGTGGTGCCCGGCACGGGCATCTCGCTGCAAAATCGCGGCCATGGATTTAATCTCACTGCCGGCCATCCTAATCAGGTTGCACCCCGCAAGCGCCCTTTCCAAACCATCATTCCCGGTTTTTTGACGGATCTGCAAAACCGGCCGCTGATGAGCTTCGGCGTGATGGGAGGACACATGCAGCCGCAGGGCCATGTACAAATGGTCACGCGTATTTGCGATTACCGACAGAACCCGCAAACCGCGTCAGACGCACCGCGCTGGATCGTGAATAACGACGGCACGGTGGGCCTTGAAGATGCCCTGAACGCCAGCATTGGCGCGGGTCTTGAGGCACGTGGACATCGCCTTGCCTCAGCCGAAGCCGTTAATTTTGCGTTCGGTGGTGCGCAGCTTATCTGGCGTTTGGATGATGGCGCAGACATTGGCTATTGTGCGGGGAGCGATCATCGCAAGGACGGGCACGCGGTTGGGTTTTAAACAGGCGTTTGGGGTGACAATTGAAGCATTGAAAATATCAAGTGCCCGCCCAGCTTGCCGTTTAGGCCTATTTATCGCCAAATGCCGCCCCTGGTATGGGGTTTGCATAGAGAAAAAGTTGTCACTGTAAGGATATGTTACGTCCTCATCCATCATATCTTCAGGCGAAATATTATTGACCTTCGCGAGTATCAAATTGAAGCGCTCAGGCTCATTGAGGCGCCTAAAAAGGCCTCTGGGTGGGAGTCACTGTGCAGCGTAAGTTGCGCGCCGAGTGGGATCGCGTAGGAATGAAAGCATCATTTGACAGGAACAGCCTTATCCATCATTTAAACGGCATCGCAACAACAAGAAAGGAATTTCAGCTTCATAAATCGCGCGCCTTCAAACTTCGACCCGAGAAACGCATGAAATGAAATGCATGAAATTACCCAATGCGATTATTCTCGCCCGCGCGGTTCAGCACGGATTACTGTAAGTGACCCAAAATAGCAAAGATTTTGATGCGAAGTTGCCCACTTTGTGGGTACCGTCTTCAACAGCTTCGCCGTCATAACTGCATAGCAGCCGGCTAAAACAGGAATCTATCAATGCCCACAACCATTGAGATCGACACCGAGGCTACGAGGTAACACAGCAGATGCGCTTTCCAATTGAGATGCAAATGACGGCTGGCTTTCCAAACAAGCACTAGCAAGCCCATCGACACGATCATCGGCAGCGCCCACTTCCCAAAGCCAAAATATAGGCTCAGTCTGGCTTCGTCATTCGGATTAATGACGCTGATCGCTGCCGCCAATAAACGCATAAATGCTGCCATATAAACAAATGCGAAAGCAATATTTAAGCGGCTTCGCATGACGACACCAAATGCAATAACCGCCTGCAAGATCGTGGCAACCGGGCCTGCCGAATCGATGACGGCTTTGTGAATCGGCAAGACGAATGTCGTGGCCCTGACCGCGTTAGGTCGAACCTCCATGTCGTAACCCAACGTCATCCCCGCGAGCCAATGCGCGGCCTCGTGCAGTATGAACGTGAGAAAGCCGGCTACAAATAGCCAACCATAAAACTTTGCCCCGAGGCGCGGGGTTTGATTTGTCTCGCTAATCGGCGCGAGTTCTGCAGCGCCCGCCAACTTAATCATCCTTCGGTGCCGCCGGCAACGGCTCAATCGAGCCGCCGCCGGCAACGCTGGCAGGCGGATTGGCATGAACATGAACCGATGGTGCCTTCGCACCGCGCTTGAACCATGCACTGGCTTTTTCACCCCAAGTATCAAAGTAGGTGTAAAGCACGGGCACCACCAACAGCGTCATAACCGTCGAGGTGATGATGCCGCCAATGACAGCATGGGCCATCGGTGACTGTTGCTCAGAGCCCGCACCGAGTGCTAGTGCGAGCGGTAGCATGCCGCCAATCATCGCCGTGGTGGTCATCAAAATGGGGCGTAGACGAACTTGACCGGAAACGAGAATCGCCTCGTCACGCGGCATGCCTTGACGGCGGCTGTGGTTAGTAAAATCTACCAGCAAAATCGCATTTTTGGTCACCAGCCCCATCAGCATAATGAAGCCGATGATGGAAAATAAATTTAATGTGGTGCCAAATAATCGCAATGCCAGAAATACGCCAATCAGCGATAGCGGCAGCGAGGCCATGATCGCGATCGGCTGCAAAAAGCTGCCGAATTGTGAGGCCAGAATCAAGTAAATAAATATGACTGCCAAGCCCAGCGCGGCGCCCGCGTAGCCCAGTGAATCCGCCATATCCTGGGACGAGCCACCCGACTGGAACTGGTAACCCGGCGGTAATTTTATAGTTTTGAGGGCCTTTTGTACCTCATCAGACACCTGCCCTTCCGTGTAATTCGCGGCAACACCGGAGAACACTTGAATCAGACGCTGCAAATTGCGGCGCTCAATCTGGCGCTCGGCAAACGCCGGGGCGAATTCTGCAATCTGACGTAACGGCACCATGCGGGGACTGCCATCGCTATTCAGCGCGGTGGTCGGCACAAAAAGTTTATCCAGATCCGCCACCGCGGTGCGGTCATTACGCGGTAAACGCACTAGCACTTGGTGGTTTTCACCGTCGGGGCCTTCCCACTGGCCTGCATCCTCACCCGCGATCATGGCTCGTGTCGTGCTCACAATGGAGGTCATCGATACGCCTAGGTCACTCGCCAGTTCGCGGTTAACGATAATGTCGAGCGTCGGGCTGGTAGGTTTGTATGACGATTCAACATCTACGGTGCCGGGAATCGCTTTTATTTTTGCCAGCAACTCTTGCGAAATGCGGTTCAACTCGCCAATTTCAGGGCCCATGACGTATACCTGAATGGGGCGGTTCCAGCCCACTCGCACCGCTAGACCCGCGATGGCAGACAGGCGAGTACGAATCGCATCATCAAGCTGCTTCTTGGTGCGCTTGCGCGTTTCTTTTTCGGTGAGTTCAAGACCAAACCATGCCTGCGTTTTCGACACATTGCGCGTA
>JAYVYF010000367.1:0-4477 GCA_043784585.1 Burkholderiales bacterium | reverse complement strand
ATTGTAAATCCACGCATGGGCGTGGTTTGTGGAGCAAAAAGCATTGGAAAGACGCGCCACATAAAGAGTTTGTGTTTTTATTGAATTGAGACCATTTTTTAGCGGTCAGCGTGACCCTGATGCACTTGCCACCATGCACCGTACGTTCTATGGACAGTCCAAATTAAAAAAGCCGCGACAGAATTCTGTTGCGGCTTTTTTGTCGGCTTGAAAAGCAATTAAGCTTTGTCGTCGCCTTTGGTCTGCGTCGAGACGTAATCGAGTTTTTCCTTGATACGTGCCGATTTGCCTGAGCGTTTGCGCTGATAGTAAAGTTTGGCGCGGCGCACATCGCCTTTGCGCTTGACTTCGATCGACGCGATGGTGGGTGCGTAGCTTTGGAAGGTACGCTCAACGCCTTCGCCCGACGAAATTTTACGAACGATAAACGATGAGTTTAGGCCGCGATTGCGTTTCGCAATGACCACACCTTCGTAAGCCTGCACGCGTTTGCGCTCGCCTTCGATCACGTTTACGTTTACCACCACGGTGTCACCCGGGGAGAAAACAGGGATGACTTTACCCAAGCGGGCAATTTCTTCTTTCTCCAACATTTCGATAATGTTCATGTGATTCCTTATTATGACTCTTTACTATGATTATTGCGTGTTGATTTTCATCATCACCGCCCTCGGCTATTTAATTAAACGAACCGTTTTAAAGCCCATCGCTTTTTAGCCCTTCACACAGCGCCCCAATACAAACTGAAACAAACCACGCGGGGATGTGCGCTTTCTTTTTTACTGCGGCTACTTGTTACTTGCTTGCTACTTTTGCTTCTGCTGAATCTCGTTCAATAGTTTCAAATCTTCTTTACTCAATTGGGCACTGTCCAATAAATCGGGACGCCGTTTGCTCGTTCGTTCTAACGCCAATTTCCTGCGCCACTTGGCAATTCCAGCGTGGTTGCCGCTCATCAATTCGGTCGGCACGGTTACGCCATTCCAAACTTCTGGCCGCGTGTAATGCGGATGATCCAGCAAGTGACTCCGCAGGGGTGAAAACGAATCCTCGGCGGCCGATTCTGCCGTGTTCAACACACCCGGCAACAACCTTACCATCGCATCAATCAATACCATCGTGGCCAATTCACCACCCGACAACACGTAATCGCCAATTGATATTTCCAAATCTACACGCGCGTCAATCAAACGCTCGTCAATGCCTTCATATCGCCCGCACAAAAAAACCAATCCTGGTTCTTCCACCAACTGTCGAATACCGGCATCCGTAATTGGCCTGGCTTGAGGTGTCAGATAGACCACTTTTGGCTTATTTTCCAACTGCGCTGAACCGTGTTCAATTTGTCGTCGAATCGCCGCAGTGATGGCCAAATCCAACGGTTCTGCCTTCATCACCATTCCAGGCCCCCCCCCAAAAGGACGGTCATCAATGGTGCGATATTTATCTGTCACAAAATCGCGCGGGTTCCAACATTTCAGCGCCCACACTTTTTCGTCCAGCGCCCGACGCGTTACGCCCGAATCGGCGATCGCATCGAACATTTCAGGGAACAGCGTGATGACATCATATTGTTTCGTCATCAGGGTTTCCTAGTTGTTTCTATACCTACAAAATAATCTGGCTCCGCCAGTTATTTTGTTCTAACTGATTTCGATGAAAGTAGGTTTTCACTTTCATCGAGCCGACTCAATAATCTTTACTCCAATTCACCGTCACCACTTTGGCGATGCGGTCAACATGCACAATTACTTGGTCGATGAAGGGGATTAAAATTTCTTCAATTCCCGACTTCACCACGAGTACGTCGTTGGCACCGGTTTCCATCAGCGTGTCGATGATTCCCAATCGTTCGCCGAGTGGATTCACGACCACAGCGCCGATCAAATCAATCCAGTAATGCTCGCCTTCACGCGCATCTTCAAGAGAATCACGCGGGATCGCGATATCGCGTTTGCTCAGTAATTCAGCGTCGCTGCGTGTGTCATAACCCTTGAATTTCGCCACTACCGCTTTCACGTTCACGGCAAAATCTTCCAGCTCAAATTCTTCCCAACCTTTGGGGCCTCTGACCAGCCAGGACGCATAGGCATCCAGGCTGTCGGGTTCCCCCGTGAAAGTTTGTAGTTTGACCCAGCCCTTAATCCCGAATGGCGCGGCGATGCGCGCCATGATAACTAAGTCTTTGTCTTCAAACCTTGGTTCGACCAAACTTTATTGACCAATAACCGGAGCAGATTTCTTGTGGCTTTTGATGAGTTTGATCACGGCGTCAGACGCTTGTGCGCCACGGCCTTGCCAAAACGCCAGACGATCCATTGCCATGCGGAAGGGCTCGTCAGCACCGGAAGCGACTGGATTGTAAAAACCTAACCGTTCAATAAAGCGACCATCGCGTGGGTTGCGTGAGTCAGCAACGACGATGTTGTAAAAAGGGCGGTTGCGGGCACCGCCGCGTGCGAGTCTGATAACGACCATGAAGTTATTTCCTTAAATTTGCTGTTTCATTAAACAATCCGTTGAGAACGGATAACGGGCCGGTTGTGAACCGGTAACGCCTGCATTTAAGGCTAGTTTCTTAGCTGTAACGCAGGAAAGCCCTAAAGTATAACAAAAACATGGGGTTGGGCGCAAGTGACGCGTGTGAGCTTTGCGCTTTGGACCTTGCGCCATGCGCGTTAAGCGGTGGCAGTGGGCGCGCGATGAGGGTGTCCCGAACTTTATGTCAATCTATTCTGCTGGTCAGGAGTAAACCGGACTTCAAAAACGGTTTATGCGCTGTGTCCTGGCATGTTTCCAATTCTGGATTGGCATTTTCTAATGCTTCGCAATATTGCGTAATCCCAGATAGAGCAGTTTTAATGCTGCATCAATCCTTCGCAAATGAGGTTTGGTTCTTAATCAATTTGCGCCACCCAAAGCACTCGCAACCAAGCTAATTCATGCGACAGATGACACTAATAGAGGCGGGGTGGGTGGCGTTTGGGCGCTCATTATACTTTCTGCGCGCCCGCCCCCACAGCCGGTCAGGACTGGAGTAAATCAAAGAGTGCTTGCCACCACCAAGCTGCGTAGCCCGAAGATGAAGCGACTCGTGTTTTTAATGTGGGACATGATATTTTCCAATCATGTTTATCAACTGTTGGAGGCTCGGCCGTCTTGCCTCGCTTTCTGATGCTTGCGAATCCTTTATGGACGGTGCGTCTGAGTTATGCTCTAAAAACTTACCTGTGTCGATAACCGCTAAAACTCACCGACCGCGATAAATTTAACTATGCCCATAAATGCAGTGAACTCTTACTCTGCTTCGCAGCATGTGAGTCAGCAAAATGAGGGCGGCAAGCATGAAAACTGGCAAGTCGGAATAGAAGTGCTGCGCGGCAGCGCGGCAATGAGCGTGATGCTATTTCACTGTATTGGTCTCTTATCTTGGGACGTTTCAGGTACGCCGTTAGCCATCTTTCGCGTGGGTTGGATCGGCGTTGATCTTTTCTTTGCCATCAGCGGGTATGTGATTACTGCCTCAGCAATTCGACAAAAGGATCGACCGGATTACGGAGAGTATTTTTGGCGCGCGCGATTAGCGCGAATACTGCCTTTGTACTACCTAACGAGCGCAGTTTTTTTGTTGGCAGTCAGCTCGGCGGCCTTGGATAAAGACGCTCTTTTTCAATTGCTGACCCACTTATTTTTAGCGCATAATTTTTTCCAAAGTGCAGCATTTAGTATCAATGGCGTGACGTGGTCGCTGAGCGTAGAGCTTCAGTTTTACGTACTGGCTTTTTTCATCGTGCCGTTGACAATGCGCGCTAATCGCACGATGCTGATTAAAAGTTATCTTGCACTATTTGGCGGCGTGCTTGCTTACCGTTTGGTATGTTGGTATTGGCTAACCCAAACAGGCGCGTCGGACGGTGCATTCATCCATTTGTTTTCGCAGGTTCCAGCGCTTGTTGACAGCTTTGCACTCGGCGGTTTGATTTTTATGCTCAACTTACCTCGCCTGACCCGCCCGCAGGCCGTTCTGCTTGCGTTTTTGACATTCGGCCTTTTGATGGCGATCTATTTTATCTACGATGCGAACGCGTTGCGCTATTGGAACTCTCTGCCGATGACCGCTTTATTTCGCAGCCTAGTCGCGATGTTTGCGGGTGTGGCGTTATTGCTTGCGATGTCGATTCGCACGACTTTTATATGGCGGCCAATGCTAGAGCTGGGCAAGATAAGCTACGGCATTTATCTCTGGCATCTAATCGTATTGTATCTAGTGCAACGCTACTCGCCGTTCAACGGAATGGCTGCCGCGCTCACTGTCATCGCGGTTACTCTCGTGCTGGCCAAACTCAGCTACTTGGCCATAGAGATGCCGTCTATGCGCTGGGCTCACAACGCACGGCCAGTGCGCAAGACGTAGTGGCCTGCAATAGCGCTTGTGAGGTTACGAGGCCCTCGTTGGCTTCAATGGCCCATACTGGCG
>JAYVYF010000366.1:0-1750 GCA_043784585.1 Burkholderiales bacterium | reverse complement strand
TGAGTTGTTTTGTGAAGTTGATGTGGTGAGTGTAATACCCTTGGAGTAGTACGTAACAATTCGGCGGGCCTCGAAAAGATATTTCGTCGCCCGCTGTTTTTTTGTTTCATTTCAGTTTTCATGGCGTTGCCGCGCGCCACCTCAGTCCTAACCGCGACAAGCTAAACTGCGGGCATGACAAACTTAAGCACCCTGACCTCCCGTGCGCCGATTGTGGATGCCCTGCGCGGGATTGCCCTCTTCGGCATTTTAGCCGTCAATATTCAAAGCGCCGTCTGGTCGCTGGGCGGGCCCACCCTAGGTCAACTTGGTGAGACCAGCACTCTACTTGATTGCGCGACAGTGCTATTCACGTCGTTCTTTCTGGAATTCAAGTTTTACCCGATTTTTTGTTTTTGCTTCGGCTATGGTTTTGCGGTGCAGGCGCGCAAATGGCGGGTACGCGGCGATAACTCAAAAGCCGCAAAAGCACTGTTCACACGCCGACTGACGTTTATGCTGATTTTGGGCATTTTTCACGGCGTCCTGTTGTGGTTTGGAGAGATTCTGACGCGCTATGCGATTACTGGATTTATTCTGCGTCACTACCTCGGCCGAGGGCCGCGAGCGGCGATCAAAGCGATGAGATTCTGGGTGATCACCACCGTGATGGCAACACTCGTTCTTGGCGTTCTGGTAACGTCCGGCGAATTAACCGAGGTTGAATTAGCCGACATGAATGCTACTGCGATAACAGAGATTGCGGCGGTAAAGACGATTTACACGACGGGTAGCTATGTCGAAGTTACGCGCCAACGCGCCACTGATTTTGTCAGCATCACAACATCGTTTGCGTTCCTGATCCCCCAGGTAATGCTGCTGTTCTTGATCGGTGCTATTAGCGCACAGATGGGTTGGCTTAAGGTGAGCCAACGATCTCCCGAAAAGCATCGGCCGCTGCTAATGCGGATTTTTATAGTGTCGCTGCTGGTGGGGTTGCCCATCAATATCGCGTTCACGATCAAGGGCTGGTCGATGGCAAACGCGTTCTCGGTAGGCACCACTTGGTGGGACATCGCGATATCAACGTTGGTGCCAATCTTTGCGTTTGCCTATATCTCCGGCTTGGCGCTGATTGCGACTTCGCCGCCCGGTAAAACACTCATTGTGCTGTTCGCACCCGCGGGCAAGATCGCGTTGACAAATTATGTTTTTCAATCCCTTGCCATGACGTTTTTACTCTACGGCTATGGGCTCGGCTGGGGTGCGCGACTGCAACAGGGCGAGCTGTTTATTTTGGCCATCGTGATTTATGCATTTCAACTCGTGGCGAGTCACTACTACCTTCGCCTATATCGCCAGGGACCGCTCGAATGGCTGTGGCGACGCTATACCAATCCGCCAGAAAATAAATAAAGCACTAGCGTCGACGGCGCTTTACAGAACTTTATGCTCCAAGGTGCCCGCCAACGCCGGTGTTTAAAATCTAGATCGTCACCAACATCGCCACCACCGCAATCGACATGACCACCGTGGCGGCCCAGCCCAGTCGGCGCAATCGCGGGCCAATCGCGTAGTCGCCCATTACGTCGCGGCGCGAGCCTAACAACATCATCACGATCATGATCGGCACAGCGATGACGCCATTGATTACGGCACTATAAAAAAGCTCCTTCATGGGATCAATCGGGATAAAACAAAGAATCACGCCGCCCAATGTAGCCACTGAAATAATGCTGTAAAAGCCTTTCCCCTCCTCTGGTTTCAGATC
>JAYVYF010000365.1:0-5213 GCA_043784585.1 Burkholderiales bacterium | reverse complement strand
CCCAACACGGCTATGCGCTAGATATGTTTCAGGTCATGCCCAAGCGCGGCAAAGCGGAAGGCAACGCGGAAGCGGCCGCCACGATTGAAAAAGAATTAGCAATTTGCTTGAATGAGCAAATGCCGATCAGCGTCGGCAATACCGGCCGAATTTCGCGCCAAGTAAAACACTTTCCGATCAGCCCCGTGATCCCCCTAAACCCGTCACGACATAAACCGTTTTACGATTTATCCATCAGCTGCGCCGACCGCCCCGGCCTCCTCTCCACGACCGCCCGCGTCCTGCTCGCGCAGGACGTAAACCTGCAAGATGCACGCATCAGTACGCTCGGCCAGCGGGCGGAAGATGTGTTTGTGATTGAAAATGCGAAATTGGCGGAGGCAGGGTTTGCGGGGGAATTGCAGGCGAAGTTAGAGGCGGAGATTCGGCCGATTTGATATTGACAGATTGTAGCCGCAGGGCTACAATCTGTTATGGTCGAAATCCGCAAAACGGAAAACTATTTGCAGTGGATCGATAACCTCCGCGATCATCAAGCGCGTGCACGCATACTTGCCCGAATTGAACGTTTAGCGCTTGGTAATCTGGGCGATGTAAAACCAGCCGGTGAAGGTGTTTCTGAATTACGCATAGATTTCGGCCCTGGCTATCGAGTTTATTTCACGAAACGCGGCCGCGAAATTGTGATTTTGCTCGCCGGTGGTGATAAAGCAACTCAGCCCGCAGACATTCGAATCGCTTTGCGTCTTGCCCGCAATTTATAGGAGCACACGATGAAAAAAACAATTACTACCCGCTACGATGTTGCAGAACATTTACGGACACCCGAAGAAATGGCGGCCTACCTTGAAGCCTGCATGGAAGAGGCAAACGGCGACGTAACATTCATCGCAAAAGCGCTCGGCGATATTGCGCGCGCTAAAGGAATGACGCAGGTTGCACGAGATGCGGGGCTGTCGCGTGAGAGCCTTTACAAGGCGCTCTCTGGTGAGCGTGCCCCAAGTTTTGACACCATCTTGAAAGTGATTAATGCGCTTGGGTTGAAGTTGCATGCTGAGGTAGCTAGTGCTTGACCGGAGCGACCCGTGAGTTTCCGCGAAGATCTTGGCGTTATTACATGCAGATGCGCCGTCGAGCAATCAAAACCAATTCTTTTCGTTTCACACGCGGGGGCGGACTGGCAAATGTATTGCAGCGATAAAAATCACAACTTTGATGACGCGCTACCTATGAAGAGCGACCTAATCTTGGTTCATGTGTCACATCTACTGGCATCTGACCCTTCGCTAAATGCTATTTCTGACTTACCTGTTGATATGGCGGCTGAACGCGAAGCACTTGGCTCAAGCTGGACACGATTTTCTAATTCTGACGATGACTGAAACTGGACAACTATTCAACCGCCCTCTTATCATTCAACCTTAACCACCCCTTAATCACCCGATACAAATACCAAACCAGCACAGCCACCGGCAGTATCCACAGCACGGCCATGCCGATGTCGAGTGTGGCCAGACCCAGCATCCAGAACGCTGCCTACGCGAGTATGGCCCACGAAATGCCCCACCAAAAGGTGCGGGATTAATATTCATAGAGCGAATCGAACCAGGTGCCGCGCACATCGTCGCGTTTTACCAAGCCGATAATCATCGCGACAATCGCGAGCGTCCACATGGTGAACGGCGCCAACGCATGCAGACCATACATGACGTGGGTGACCGTAATGGATGAGGACACATCTTTTTCATTCGATCCATTTGTCCCGTAAGGATTGGGGCTCGCTGCGTCGATGGTTTCAGGCATGTTGTGCTCCTTGAATATTTGCATATTGATCGTGTTACCCGCCGCCTATGCGCCCAGCACTGTCGTGCGCCACACCCGCAAACCCGGCCCGGCATCAGCGGCATCGCCCCGACGAAACCACGCTCTACCGGATCGCGCAGTCACACCTCAACCCCTTTCTCACCTTTGTTGATACACAGACCAGCGGGTCAGGCCTACCCACGTTCGTGACCGACGAGTTCGATGCGTTTCTGGCCTGCGGTATCCTCGCCCACGGCTTACTGCGGTTACGCTGTGACGGCTGCAAGGAAGAGAAACGGGTGGCTTTCTCCTGCCCCCCAAGGGGACTTCCTTTGGGGCGCAGCGCCTCGGCATCTGCCCCGCCTGCAACACGCGGCGCACGGCAGAGGCCGCGGCCCATTTGGTGGACCATGTCATCCCGAAGGTAGCGGTACCGGAAAGTCTGATCTGGCCACTGCCCTCAGGGTCGCTGCGATCCATCAAGGCAAACGGGTACGTTTCTTCAATGCGGTTGAACTGGTCAATCAGTGGACGCGCGAGAAGACTCAGGGCAAGGTCGGCCATCTGGCCAAACAGCTTTGCCAGATGGATGCGATTATTTTAGATGCGCTGGGGTATTTGCCGTTTCCGGCGTCGAGTGGTGCGCTATTGTTTCATCTGATCAGCCCACTCTATGAAAAGACATCTCTGATGGTCACCACCAATCTGTCGTTCGGCGAGTGGGTGCAAGTATTGGGAGATGCAAAGATGACGACGGCGTTACTGGATCGGGTGACTCATCATTGCGACATCCTGGAAACAGGCAATGATTCATACCGCTTTAAACAGCATAAAAATCGCTCTCAAAAAACCGACAAAGTGGAAAATATGGGACGCTGATTAGTGGAAAATATGGGGCGCTGTTTGACAGCCTAAAGAGATTTTTCCGTTACTAGATGCTGGTGCGAGAAGGTGGATTGGCTCGGCAACCCGTAGCTATGCTGATCTTACTTGGTTGTCGATACTGTCGGCGCGATCAAGCGCAATGTATGAGTCGTTACTTTCGCAAGCAAGGGCGTCGCTACGCCAGCCAGCCAATCGCCATGCCCCGCGCCATAGTACGGCGATAGCGGATGCCCGCTTTGGCCGCCGGGCATCGTCAGGATGGCGGTCTCCTCGTGTCCTGGCGACACGACGGTTCGCTGTGAACCGCCGAAATTGCCCGCTACGACTTTGGGTAAATTCGAATCACCCGATACCGGCACGCGCGGCATATCCAGAAAATAACCTAAGGCGGGCACGGCGCGCGACAACGGGTGCCGAATCATGGCGACATTGATTTTTCCCCATACCGATGCGGCAAGTGAGCCGTGAGCCTTGATTAAATCGTCCGTGGCTGACGTGAATTGTGCCGCAAGGAACGCATCCCACGTCTTGAAAGGAAGCGGTAGCAAATGCGGCGCTTTCACCTCAATCGCAGCCACCGCAGCATATTCAAAACGTCCGTCCCACGTGGTTCTTGGCTCAGTGCCTGTTGCCGCACTCACCCATGATTTCCAAAGCTGATCCAGCACTTTCTGCCGGAATGTTTTTGCCAGCAAATATCCCGCCTGATCCGCATCTGCCTTACCGTTCCAGGCAGTGAGCAGCCGTGAAGCGTCCGCCGCGTTTGCCTGGCCGGGATTTTGTGCCGCCACATTTTGCATCCGTTGCGCCCAAGTCTTGATGAATCGCGCCTTGGTATCTAGCTGAATGGCGTACAGCGCCGCTTCGTCGATGGGTTTGTCGTTTGGATTTTGGCGCAGAAGGAACAAGCGGTCGCGAATCTGCTGTCCGCGTGCGCCCAAATCAAATCCGCCCTCGCCAATTTTTGTCCCACCCGCTGAGTCTCCACCGGGGCTAGATTTACCACCCAGCTGTCGATTATTTGCCGTCCATAGGCGGCCTGCGGGTGGATTTTTTATGACAGGATATTCCGCCACTGGCAACCACTCGTTGCATATATCTGCCGGCATGCCCCATCCCGCGCGTTGCGAATTTTCAGCGATATTTTCAACTCTATTTTCAGCATAACGGCGCGGCATACGACCCGCAATCGTCCATCCCAAATTGCCGGCGCTGTCCACCACCAGAAAATTTTGATGTGGCACGCCGCTTTGTTGCGCGATCAAGAGCGCTTCGTCCACCGTTTTGGCGAACATCAGTTGCATGATGTTGGGGTTGATCGCGCCGGGTCGATGTGCGATCCAGTGCAGCGCATATTTTCTATCGGCGGTTGTTTCGATGCCGGTTGTTTTAAGCCCGGTGTTTTCAACAACAGTGTCAAGAATGGGGCCAAATTGCGTTTCGCGGATATCTATTTCGATCGGCTCGCCCGATTTAACATTGATGGATTCGCGTTGTATGGTGATCGGTTCGGCTGCGGTGATTGGCACCCAATCAAACCATTTGCCGTATGAATTGGTGAAGCCCCAGGCGATATTGCCGTTACTGCCGGCCACCAGCGCGGGCACGCCGGGCAGCGTCACGCCTGCGATTTTTTTTGCGCTCGCTTTATTAGATACCTCGCCCACCACAAACTCGGCCCTAAACCAGATATTAGGAACGCTGAGGCCCAAGTGCATATCGTTGGCCAACATGCCCGCCCCAGTTTTGGTGAGCGTGCCATCAATGGCCCAGGCATTGCTGCCCACTTGATTTTCATTATCAGATGAGGCACTGGTTGCGAGTGGCGACCATTCAAACGCACCGTTGATTTTCGAACTGGCTTCCGATGTGGTTTCCAACGCGGCAGACGCCACAGAAACTACTTTGGAAGCGCGAACATTCAGCTGTTCCTCAGTGGGCATCTTGACGGGTGCGACGACGCTGCCGTCAAGTGCGGCATCCCATGTTCCCCCCAGCGGCTTTAGCCATGCAAAGACAGGCTCACTCATTTTTTCGCGAAGCTGCGCATTTTCAAATGCACCATCGAAGGACTTTGATTGCAACATATAAAACATTTCGCACATGACCAGCATGGAGTCTATTTCCGTCCAAGGCTGCGTTGCTGTGCGCAGCAACGTGTATTGCCATGGCGTGGCGTTTAATCCTGCAACGCCGCTATTCACGCCCTCGGCATAGGCCGTCATGATATTTTTTTGATCAACCGGTAGCGTCGGCCAGACTTCATTCATGCGCGCACGAAAGCGATGCTGGCGCTTCTTTTTGTCGTATTCGACCGTTGCGCTTCCCAGCAGCGCAGATAATTCGCCTGCAGCTGCGCGGCGCGTTAAATCCATTTCAAAAAATCGCTCTTGTGCATGGACAAAACCCAATGCGCGCATCGCGTCTACCGTGTCGCGCGCAGCGATTGCGACGGTGCCATTGACGTCGCGTGTGACGGTGACTGTATTGGCAAGTTTGCTTAGCGTAAGCTCGCCGTCGAGCGC
>JAYVYF010000364.1:0-3185 GCA_043784585.1 Burkholderiales bacterium | reverse complement strand
GAATATCGTTCCAACGCATCACGTAGCGACGTATTTTCAGCCGAGTGACGACAGACGTACTGACCGCGAATCATTTCAGATTCAGTGGTAATAGCCCAGTCTTTTGCGAGCTGGTGCGTCGGAAATGTTTTGCTAACAGGGATGCAATTTTTTCGACGGATTTTCACTTGGTAGCCGTCGCCGTGCTTAATGATTGTGGCCATATGCCAACCTCTTTTCAGAAGTAAGCCGCTCAATTTCTCTTTCTCGCGCGGGGTGGAGAGAAGAGGAACCGTTCCATTGAAATCGGTCCATTGGCCACGTTGCTCAAAAAAGCTGAGCCGCCTCAAGTTGTGAGGCGTTATTGTCCCAAGAATGTACAATTGGGACAATTTCACCTTCCATCAATTCATGGAAGTGGTGCTAATTGATTGATATCAAAGCACAATTTGGTGCGCCCGACAGGACTCGAACCTGTTACCCCCGGCTTAGAAGGCCGGTGCTCTATCCAGATGAGCTACGGGCACGAATCACATCGTTGCGTGTTACGGGATTAGAACAAAGCAAGCACGTCGGACAGTTACTGATATTGAACTTTTAAAATGGTCGGGGCGATAGGATTCGAACCTACGACATCCTGGTCCCAAACCAGGCGCGCTACCGGGCTGCGCTACGCCCCGACTGCCAAACTAGTGAGCTACGATTATACGCATGTTGGGACGTTCTAGGCAAGATCTGTACGCCCAACTTTGGTTGCTTTGCCCTTATTCATTCGCCTGAACTCGTTTTAATTGCGCTTTTCGATACTACCGTCGCAAGCTGATGTGCAAGCGTAAATTGACGGTTATGCTAGGCGCTTCCACGCCACTAAAAAATAAAGCCCTAGCACCCGCGCGGCGTCCGAGCAAAATTTGCTCCAAACGCCGCGCCCATGCTAGGGTTTATTTACTGATTACAGCAGCCAGATTTACTGGCTCATTTCAACCGCTACAAACATTTAATGTGTTTCGTGCGGCGCGGCTTCTGGCTTGGCGGGCGCATCCAGAAGCGCTTTCATGCTCAGGCGAACGCGGCCTTTGTCGTCGGCCTCCATGACTTTAACTTTGACGATTTGGCCTTCTTTCAGGTGATCCGACACTGCGTTCACGCGCTCATGCGCGATTTGCGAAATGTGGAGCAAACCATCTTTACCGGGCATCAGGCTGACGATCGCGCCGAAATCCAGCAGACGCAAAATCGGGCCTTCGTAAATCTTGCCGACTTCGACTTCTGCGGTGATGTCCTCAATCCGTTTCTTCGCTGCCGCACCCGCTTCTGCGGATACACATGCAATCGAAATCGTGCCGTCTTCTGCGATGTCAATCTCGGTGCCGGTCTCGCGCGTGATCGCTTGGATGACCGCGCCGCCTTTGCCGATAACATCACGAATCTTGTCTGGATTGATTTTGATTTTGATGATTTGCGGCGCGAACGATGACAGCTCCGAACGTGACGATGGCATCGCCTGTTTCATCAAGCCCAAGATATGCATGCGGCCTTCCTTGGCCTGCTTCAACGCGACATCCATGATCTCTTTGGTGATGCCGGTGATCTTGATATCCATTTGCAGCGCCGTGATACCTCTGTCGGTGCCCGCCACTTTGAAATCCATATCGCCCAAATGATCTTCGTCACCCAAAATATCGGTCAACACAGCAAAGCGATTGCCGTCCTTTATCAAGCCCATCGCCACACCGGCCACGTGCGCTTTGATCGGCACACCGGCATCCATCAGCGCCAGACAGCCACCACAAACGGACGCCATCGACGACGAGCCGTTTGATTCCGTGATTTCGGAGACCACGCGCATCGAGTAGCCAAATTCTTCTTCCGATGGCAACACCGCGATGAGTGAGCGTTTCGCCAACCGGCCATGACCGATTTCGCGACGCTTGGGCGTACCGACACGACCCGTTTCGCCAGTTGAGTACGGGGGGAAGTTGTAGTGGAACATGTAGCGATCTTTGTACTCGCCTTGGAGTGCATCGATCATCTGCGATTCTTTCAACGTGCCCAATGTCGCCACCACAATCGCTTGCGTTTCTCCGCGTGTGAACAGCACGGAGCCGTGAGTGCGAGGCAATACAGACGTGCGGATCGAGATCGGGCGCACGGTGCGCGTATCGCGGCCGTCAATGCGTGGCTCGCCATTCAGAATCTGGCCGCGCACGATCTTTGATTCGATGTTGAACAACAGTGCATTAACAGTATTTTTGTCTGGTGCGCCGTCAAGACCCGTACAAAGTTCGCCCACTACGCGCTTGTTGATGTCAGATAATTTTTCGCTTCTGGCACCCTTGGCTTTAATGCGGAACGCTTCGTTCAAATCATTTGCTGCCATCGTGCTGATCTGATCGATCAAGGCTTGCGGTGGCACCGGTGCGGTCCATTCCCAATGATCTTTACCGGCTTCGTCAGCCAATTCCAGAATCGCGTTAATCACCGCTTGTTGTTGTGTGTGGCCAAAAACAATACCACCCAACATCACATCTTCCGGCAATTCCATCGCTTCCGATTCCACCATTAACACAGCGGATTCGGTGCCCGCCACGACTAGATTCATCGCGGATGTTTCGAGCTCGGTCTTGCTCGGGTTCAACACATATTCGCCATTCAAATAACCCACGCGCGCGGCACCTATCGGGCCATCAAATGGCAGCCCAGCCAGCGTGACTGCAGCCGACGCACCAATCATCGCGCAGATGTCTGCATCGACTTCAGGGTTGGACGACAACACGGTGGCAATGATCTGCACTTCGTTATAAAAACCATCCGGGAACAAGGGACGCAGCGGACGATCAATCAGGCGGCTGGTCAAAATTTCCTTTTCGGACGGACGACCTTCGCGCTTGAAAAATCCACCGGGGATTTTACCGGCGGCAAATGTTTTCTCTTGGTAATCGACAGTCAACGGGAAAAAATCCTGGCCTTCTTTGGCATCGCGACGCGCCACACAAGTGACCAGCACCACGGTGTCATCCATCGTGACCAGTACAGCACCGTCCGCCTGACGAGCGATCTCGCCGGTTTCAAGCGTTAAGGTATTTCGCCCGTATTGCAGTGTTTTTTTAATCGATTTCATTTCGATAATTCCTTCTCTTTGGTTTTCGCACATTCACAAACAATTTTCGCACCGCACAACGCGACACGAACATAAATTCAAGCCC
>JAYVYF010000363.1:0-1968 GCA_043784585.1 Burkholderiales bacterium | reverse complement strand
GGCCCAGCGATATAGCGCTGCAATTCGTTTTCGATATTTTTTGGCGCGAGTGCGGAGTTATCGGTGAAACAGCTGCGGGCCTGATCGAGGCTCCAACCTTTCCAGTGAATGCCGGTATCGGCGACCAGACGGCACGCGCGCCACATTTCCATCGACAATTTGCCGAATCGCTCATAGGCATCACGGTACATGCCCATTTCGGTGCCCAGAAATTCTGCATACAGTCCCCAACCTTCCACAAACGCGGTGACTTCGGAATGGCGGCGGAACCACGGCTGATCGCCCAGCTCCTGCTGAATTGCGATTTGCAAATGATGGCCGGGAACACCTTCGTGCAACATCAGTGCGGGGTGTTCATAAAGCGGGCGTTGATCGAGATGCGAGGTATTTACCATCAGGCCGCCACTGGTGCCCAGTTGCGGTGAGCCCGGGTTATAGCGTGCCGTGGTGTAGTTTTCTTCAATATCGCGGGTCACTTCGCGTACGCCGTACGACAGCCGCGGCAGGGTGCCAAAAATCTTTGGTAATTCGTTATCGGCGCGCTTGGCAATACGCGCAGATTTCTCCATCAATTCTTCACGGCTGGTGGCGTAAAACTGTTTGTCCATGCGCAGAAAATTGAGAAACTCCGCGAACGATCCTTTAAAGCCAGCCGCCGCTATTTCCTTCAACATCTCACCGCGAATGCGCGCAACTTCCTTAAGGCCAATGTCGTGAATCCGGTCAGGGCCCAGATCGGTGGTGGTGAAGAATCGCGCCAGATGCGCGTAATACGCCTTGCCACCCGGCAGGTAGCGCGCGCCGATCGACGGTTTGGCGACGGGCAACACTTCAGTTTCGACGACCTTGGCGAAGGCCTCCTGGGCCGGGCGGATTTTTGTATTGAGGATGGACAGCGCGCGCGACCGCAACGACGCCTGTTCAGCCGCTGAAATTGTTTTGGGCAAATTTATAAGCGGCAGCATCGCCCCGCTGTCGACAGAAACGCCGCGCAAAAGCGTGCTTTTTAGTTGTGACAGCGCGGCCTCGGTCGTCTGACGCGATTGCACAAACCCGGTTTTGATACCGCGGCGAACATTGTCGGTGGTTTCGTCGATAAATCTTGCTGCGGCGTTCATGCGGGACACATAAGCTTCAGCGTCCGCGAGCGTGCGGATGATGGTTCCCGCGCCGAGTTCAGCCATCAAGTTTTCCGGGCCACCTTCGTTAGTGAAACCCAGACGGGCCGCATCGAACTGAATCGTTGCAATTGACATGTCGACCACGCGTGTCAGAAAAGTCAGATTGAGTTTGTCCACGCTGCCCATTCCCTGCTCAGCGTGTTCAGAGATGTCAGCAAGGCGTAGCTTGAATTGCGTCAGCGCTTTCATCCGGCGTGCGTCATCTGCTGGCGTGATGCCGGGTAATTTTGATAGCGCAACCAGGTCGCCTTCCTCACCCGACGCAATGGGATCCTCGGCGCGGTTAAAGCGTTCATAGTCGGCAATGATTTTATTTAACGCGACAGATTGGGGCAGCTTGGGTAACTTGGCCGCTCCTGCCGATGTCGATTCAGTACCGGCCGGAGCCGAAGTTTGCGCTGCCGCGGCTGACGCAAAAAAGATTGAAAAAAGTAGCGATACCAGTAGCGTGGTCGGCAACGACGTATTGAGATTGACGGTGCCCGCCAAAGCACGGACTCCCATGCATGATTTTTTCTGGTTCAAGTTATCGCTTTCATTTTTCAGATTTTGCATTTTAATTTAATACCACCCCGCGTTTGGGCCACCGCGTCAGCGCGGCCAGCACCAGCAAATCCAGCAGCCCATAAAACGCCCCTGCCGAGAATGGTGGATTGGCGGCGCTCAGCTTCAGCCATGGCACGGTTGCTTGCCATGACCAATTGCCTAACGCGGTGCCATAAAGCTCCATCGTCAACGCTAGAACATACATGGTAGCGTAAAGTGATTTTGCACGGCCGGCAACTAG
>JAYVYF010000362.1:0-9180 GCA_043784585.1 Burkholderiales bacterium | reverse complement strand
GAATCGCTGCGTTTTGAACTGCTGGCGAAGGACGCCGAACTGCGCGCATTGCAGGCGCAGGTCAATCCGCATTTCTTTTTCAATAGCTTGAACAGCGTGCGTGCGCTGATTTATGAAAGCCCGGATGCGGCGGCGCAGATGATTGATCAGCTGGCACATCTGATGCGACATACCTTGTCGTCCGGTCGTAAAGCCACAGTGGATTTGCGCGAGGAGATTGAAGCGGTGCGGGTGTATCTCGCGATTGAAAAAATTCGTTTTGAAGCGCGGCTGCGCCCCGTTTTTGACATCGATGAGAGTCTGGGCGATACACAAATTCCGCCTATGGCGCTGCAAACGCTGGTCGAAAACGCGGTCAAACATGGTGCGGAGCGCAGCGTTGGGAATGAAGTTGATAGCGGCGAAATTCGTATCACGGTCAAGCGAGCGTCGGGCTCAGTGGTGATATCAATTTCCAATCAAGGCTCACTCGTAATAACTTCAGATCGGGGGGCTATAGACTCGGCAACGACTTGCGTAAAGTCCACTGGATCGACACAGCTCGGCTTTGAAAACACACAAAAGCGACTGGCGCTTTTAAACGGCGCGGCGGCACAGCTAACGTTGATTGAACGTGACGGTTGGGTGGTGGCAACGCTTTGGTTACCGACTACGCTATGATCCGCGTGCTGATTATTGATGACGAGCGCTTGGCGCGTGCCGAATTGCGACGCTTGTTGGTCGCGCATGCCGAGATAGAAATTGTCGGCGAAGCGGCAAACATTGAAGAAGCCAAACGCACCATTGATGATTTGCAGCCCGAGCTGATTTTTCTGGATGTGCAAATGCCTGGTGGCAGCGGCTTTGATTTGCTCGCGTCGCTGGACGATGCGCCGGAGGTTATTTTTACGACTGCCTTTGATGCTTATGCATTGAAAGCATTTGAAGTTAACGCGCTGGATTATCTGCAAAAGCCGGTTGCGGCTAGGCGCCTTGCGGAAGCGCTTGCGCGCGCGCAGTTGCGAATTCAGAAAAATCAGTCGACGTTAAAAAATGGCAACAAAATTTTTATCAAGGATGGCGAGCGTTGTTGGTTCATGGCGCTAACCGACATATCTCTATTTGAATCAGAGGGCAACTACGCCCGTGTTTATTTTGAGGCCGATGCGGGGCTCCAACGGCCGTTGATTCTGCGCTCGCTAAATCAGCTGGAAGTGCGGCTGGACAATGCACAATTCTTCCGCGCCAATCGCCGCCAAATCATCAATCTCGAATTTATAAAACGTGTTGCTTCATCGGATTCAGGCGGCCTGCGTCTGGTGTTAAAGAATGATTTGATCGTCGAGTTATCGCGTCGTCGTGCGATGGAATTCAAGGCCAGGTCAAGTTTATAACTTTCGCGATTCGTGTCCTGTGCCACCACCCGCGCTGTCATGCCGGAACCTCAAAACCGACGAAGTGTTTGTCCGCACGCTTTGCAAAGTATGCGCATACGACCTGACTATCCGCTGTAAGGCCATGATTTCGCCACCCATCATAAAGTGCTGGTCACCACATCGCATGTTCCGCTAAGGCATCGCCACGCTACACTACTGCGGTTAGTCGGCCTCCTAAAAATTAAGATGTTGCCGAGCGAGATGCTTAGCTTGATCGCATGCGGAAGCGCTTACAGTTGCTTCATCAGCGCCGTGATTTCGGGGACGTGATTTTTAACCGCGTCCACATTTGCAGCGGAAGTGCCCTTGGGCAATGGCTGACCTTTCTTGATGGCGTCCGCTGCTGCCGTGTTTTGCATGATCGAGAAATTCATCAGGAAGAATAGCCTGCTGGTGAGCCCGGCCGATGTGATGGCTTTCTTAGCAGCAGGAGCGGCGTCGGCGGCAGCGGCCATAGCTTCAACCGAGTTTGCCGCAGATGTTTTTTGTCTCAGGTTTTGCCAAGCGGTGGGATCGGCTCTTTTGAACGTGACCATGTTGGAGCCTGCCGTCATATATTTCCGCAAAGATTCTTCGGAAAGGGTCACACCAGCGATGGCGGCCGTATCGGCGGCCTCTGCCGCCCTCTCGGCAGGACTGATTGTGTGGGCCGGGATATTTAGACCAAGCGCGAAAAGAAAAAAACAGCAGCGCGTGAAGATGCCATGAGTGATCTGGGTAACGCGGGTGATTTGTGTGATGTTGCTTTTAAAAATTATGGGGTCTGCTTTCAAAAAAAGAAATGGTGAATATGCGCGAACGGTGGGAGAGATATTTCTTGCTTGATTACCCACCTCTGCATGAGCAAAGCAAAATGCATCAAATTCCGCAGCTTGTGGGTTGCTCGTCTGCGAAAATTCAGAAACGACAAAGGCAATACAAAACTTTGTGTTTCTGCGATTGCCAGCGACTACCCACGCTTTTGCGATCGCGGGCATTTATCATCTTGCGTGTGGCCACACCCCGAGTTTCAATCCGGCCCACCATTTTTGTTGCGAAATTCAATAGAGGAGAATGCAATGCCCGTTTTAAGAGTTCACGGAGACGAGGCCGTTGCGCGGTTTTCTGCCACCCTTGTCGCTTCTAATGTACGCAATGCGCTGGCATATCTTTTAAGTTTGACGACTTATCGCTTCATTGCCATTTTCACCTTTCAAGATGGGCTGGCGCACGCCGTCATTTACTACGACAAGGAAAACCCGCAGGACGAGTACACCCAGCAAACAATGGATTCACCAACTTATTGTTGCTACGTGAGAGATAGTCAGGGCGTGTTTATGACGGCCAATGCGATGCTGGATGCGCGAACTAAGGATCATCCCCAACGAGAGATCATACCGGCCTATTGCGGCATCCCGATTCTGGATGCCGAGGGCGTCATTTTGGGAACGCTATGCCATTACGATGTCGTGTCGCATGACCCTGAACAAATTGATTTGCCGTTGATGCTATCCGTTGCAACTGCGCTGGCGAGGGGCAGTCATGTGCGGCCTCATCAGATAGCATGATGCTAGCGAACCGGTGCATCTTTGCCAGTCGTAACAATGATTGAAGCAACGATCCTTCGGTGGTGAGAGCGCCGTGGTGTTAAGGGCCGTATATCGAAATAAAACTCTAGCACCACGGCGCGTCATCAAGAACTTTTATCCTGAACGCCGCGCCAGTGCCAGACTTTGCTACTTATCCGTGCATTTATACTTGTCCCTGCTCCGAACGGGGTAATGCATTTTTTACAGGCATTCTCGCGATCACACCTTTGCACAATACTGCGCCCGTGGGCGCACCGGTCGGCGAGCCGCCTTTGGGCTCTTTCGACACCGCAAATAAAGTGCCGTCGGTGAGGAGAACATCCATATCCGCTTTGATCAGCTTGGTATCCACAGAATCGCTCACCAGACCAATCGAGCGGGGCGCGCCGCCTTTGGGGATCACCCACAATTCGAGGCTGTGATCGTCGAGGCCATTCCAGGGCTTGACCATTTTCACCATCACATAGCCAGACTTGGGCTGCTCAACAATCAAGCGTGCCTCGCCTTTATCTTCCAATACCGCCATCACCATCGGATCGAGGCTCACTAGGGGAGCAGGCGCGGAGCGCAGCGTAAACGCGAGTAGTACCGCCGCTGCGGTGGTGCCGACAAAGCCTAAACCCCGCCAGAAGGAGAGGCTGCCCCAGAATCCGCCGCCGCTAGTAGTATTACCCGCAATATTTTGCTTCGTTTCAGCGTTACTGCGGTTAGACACCGTCGTGCCACCAATTCGGGCCTCGATGTTATTCCACACGCGTCCAGGTGGCGCTATTGATTCGACGAGATCTGCCAGCGGCGTGAGATGAGCTTCCCACGTCGCTACTGCCTCGCGTAGCGCGGCGTCATGCCGCATCATCTGTACAAAACGTCGGCGTGCGCCGTCTCTTAGCGTGCCCAGCACGTATTCAGAAGCGAGTCGTGAGATTAGTTCAGGGTTATTGAGTTTCATGATTCCAGGCACCCTTTCAGGCGCAACAAACCGCGTCGTATATGTGTTTTTATCGTGCCAAGTGGTCGACCTAAATGTTCAGCGACTTCTGAATGCGAGAGGCCTTGAAAAAATGCCAGTGAGACTGATTGAAGCTGTTCGCCATCGAGCCCTTTCATGCAGTGCTCGATTCGCGATTTATCGCGCGCTTGCACCAGTTGGTCTTGTGGGCCGAGGGTTTCGTCCTCGAGATTCAGCGTAAAAAATTCTTCTTCGTCTTGCAATTCCAATCGCGGACGACGCACCAGATCAAGGCTGCGATTACGCACGATTGCCGTCATCCACGTCATTGGCGCGGATTTGGTAGTTGCATAACCAGCAGCGTTATTCCAGATATTCACAAAGCTGTCCTGTAAAACTTCTTCGGCAAGATGCCGCTCTCTGACTATACGAAGCGAAACCGAAAACAGTTTCGATTTTGTTGCATCGTATAGTTCGGCGAACGCTTTTTTATCGCCAATACCGGCGCGCGATAACATCGCCGCCAATTTCTCGTTGAGTGCTATATCTGCCATGACTCAGTTTGCTCCTGCCAAATTGGATATTTTTATGGGTGGAGTAATTGTTGCGGTCGCTGTGGCTGTGTTTAAGCCGACGCCAACATCGTCTGTAGCGGGTTCGCGTGACCAGCAAACATCAGGCGCATTTGCAGCCCGGTTGAGTGCGCGGGCAAGGATAAAAAGTAAATCAGAAAGCCGGTTGATATATTGAAACGCCGATGCCGCCACGGGTTCGCTTTCAGCCAGCTTCACGATTGATCGTTCGGCGCGGCGCGCTACCGTGCGGGCCACGTGTGCGAACGCGCTGGCTCTGGATCCACCGGGCAAAATAAATTCTTTCAGCGGTGGCAGATCCGCATTAAATTTTGCGATTGCATTATCCAAAAAAAGAATATGTGCATCGGTAATGGCGCGATGCCCCGGAATACAGATTTCGCCGCCCAGATCGAACAGCTGATTCTGGATTCGTGTGAACAGCGTCACAAAGTCATTTGGCATCTTTTCGGTGAGCAATACACCAAGCTGACTATTTAATTCATCCAGATCGCCCATCGCGGCAACCCGTGGTGCCGATTTTTGAACGCGTGAGCCATCTCCCAAGCCGGTGCTGCCATCGTCGCCGGTGCGAGTGGTTATTTTTGAGAGGCGGTGAGCCATATCTAAATCCGTGAATACCAAGCCACGATTATAGCGGGGGATAACGATGGTGAGCAGGATTCCAAGCACGTAGCGATCAAAAAAGTGTGTGTCCCGACCTGATTCCGTGGCGGCACGACAATCGCATGGGCAAAATTGGGGCAATAGGCGCAAAGCCCAGCCGCTCGCTTTCACACACAAAATGTGAAAACTGCACACGGCGCGGGGCCGCATGCAGTTTTGAATGTTGAGTGCTAACAGCCTCTAACTACGCGCTAATTTACACGTCAATACGCGTGACGCATTGCCTGGCTCGCGGGGTCTTTTAAAACGCTTATCTCATGATTTGTAAAGAATCGTCCCGCAAACCAGGCAATAAAGCCGCCTAACATTAAGCCTTTGTTATTTCGGCAGCAAAACTTTGTCTACTACGTGAATCACGCCGTTTGACTGGTAGACGTCCGCAATCGTTACCTTCGCCGTACCGCCTTTTTCATCGGTGACCATTACGACCCCGTTAGCAGCGGTCGCCGTCAATATACCGCCTGCAACAGTTTTCAAAGTAGCCTTGCCGTTACCCGCCATAATTGCTTTGGTCAGCGCGGCCGCATCCATTTTTCCCGACACTACGTGGTAAGTCAGAATGCCAGACAGCGTGGCTTTGTTTTCCGGCTTAAGGAGCGTATCCACCGTGCCTGCTGGCAATGCTGCGAATGCGGCATTGGTGGGCGCAAAGACAGTGAAAGGGCCTGCGCTTTTGAGTGTGTCAACCAGGCCTGCGGCTTTTACAGCGGCAACCAGTGTCGTG
Source organism: Burkholderiales bacterium (assembly GCA_043784585.1). Taxonomy (GTDB): domain Bacteria; phylum Pseudomonadota; class Gammaproteobacteria; order Burkholderiales; family Usitatibacteraceae; genus UKL13-2. The sequence continues at coordinate 3,265 of JAYVYF010000362.1, read as the reverse complement.
TGGTCTTTCGAGTTAACGGCATTATCAATAATATCTTTGCTGGGCAGCATTTGCGCGCCGCCAACCATGACCTGTGCAAAGCTGGAAGCCGCGCCGAATGAGATCGCCAAGGCGAGCCCTAATGAAGCTAATTTATGTTTGGTTTGCATTTAAATTCCTAAAAGTTAAATAAGCGTAATGAGTCAAATAGATAAAATGAATGATGAAAAAAGTAGATTAGATTAAATTAAACATTCACGTTGAGCCCGGATGCTGCGACTGACAATCAATACGGGGTGAAACGAAAATCAGATTCAATTGATCGCGCTTGCCTTTGAGGGTTGCTGTTCAAAATTAGGCCTGAACGAGATCGCAAGGCTCGAATCAGCAACTCAGTTTCGTCATGTTGCAATGGCGAGAAGTCGTCGTCAATACGCCAATATTGACTCAACTTGGACGGCAGCTCGCTTGATTACACAGCATTAAATGCGCTTGGTGAATCGCCTGATTTATTCAGGTGTGATTAATTTCAGAAAAAGCAACGGCGAATAATCCGACGAGAGTTGGTATGATTCATGGTTGTGAAATAAAACCGGGAAAGAATGGACGCAAGTTTAAGGTCCGGCCACACCATGAGCACACCCAAATTCAATTTTCTCGATTTTGAACAGCCCATTGCCGAGCTGGAAGGGAAGATCGACGCGCTTCGTTTTGTGCAGGATGATTCTGCCGTCGATATTTCAGCCGAGATCGAAAAGCTCGCCAAGAAAAGCCAGGGGCTGACCAAAGATATTTACGCCAAGCTTAATGCGTGGCAAATCTCGCAGGTCGCGCGCCACCCGCAGCGCCCGTACACGCTCGATTACATAAGCGCAATGACGACGGATTTTCAGGAGCTTCATGGCGATCGATCCTATGCAGATGATGCGGCGATTGTCGGCGGACTCGCACGATTTAACGGCCATAGCGTGATGATAATTGGGCACCAAAAAGGTCGCGATACCAAGGAGCGTCAATTCCGTAATTTTGGCATGCCGCGTCCCGAGGGCTACCGTAAAGCGCTCAGATTTATGAAGCTTGCTGAAAAGTTCGGTGTGCCTTTACTGACATTTGTCGACACGCCCGGCGCGTATCCGGGCGTGGGCGCTGAAGAGCGCGGTCAATCTGAAGCGATTGGCCACAATCTTTATGTGCTGGCGGGACTTCGTGTACCTGTTATCTGCACGATCATTGGCGAAGGTGGTTCAGGTGGCGCGCTGGCAATTGCAGTCGGCGACACCACGTTTATGCTGCAATATTCAACATACTCGGTGATTTCCCCCGAAGGTTGCGCCGCAATTTTGTGGAAAGATCAGGCCAAAGCATCCGAGGCCGCAGAATCGCTCAATATTACGGCACCAAAATTAAAAGCGCTGGGCCTGGTTGACAAAGTGGTGTCTGAACCACTTGGCGGCGCGCATCGCGATCCTGCCGGCATGGCGATGACGCTCAAGAAAGCAATTGCGGATACGCTCAAACAATTGCTGGAGAAAACACCGGATGTGCTGGTGCGCGAGCGGCAAAAGAAATTGTTGCAACTGGGCAAGTTCAAAGAGCTAAGCTAGATGTCGGTGCAGGCTGTCGCGCCAACATCCAATTCATCCCCTCAGCCGTAAGCTTTTCCACTTAACCAATCATCACGGACCGCGTTGAAAAATATTCTTGTTTTGTTTGACCAAGAGTGGGACCAGGCACAGTTGCGTCGCGCGGCGACATCATCAAACCATGAATTTCGTTTTTTTCACGAAGGCTTTGATCTATTCAGCTTTCCAAGCAATGCGCAGTTATTGGTGTTTGATATTTTTCGCTTCGTCGACAAGCTCGTCGAGAAATACAAGCGGGTCAAAATCGACGGCATTATTTCTAGTCATGAGCAATTTGGTGCACTTTCGGCTGCCCTGCTGGCCGACCGATTGGGGCTGCCCACCACCTCGACTGACGCGGTTCTGAACGCACAGCACAAAGCGCTGGCGCGGTCAATTTTGCAACGCGAATTGCCTGAGGCAAATGTGCCTTTCGAAACCTTCCCGTATACCGTGAAGCACCCGCAGGAAATTGCATTACCGTTTCCATTTTTTGCGAAGCCGGTCAAAGCCGCCTATTCGGTGCTGGCCCGCCGGGTGGAGGATTTTGCGGATTTGCGTGAGCATCTTAATTTTCGCCCTTGGGAAAAATTCATCATCATGCGTTTGGTCCGACCATTCAATGATGTGGTCGAGCGCATGGCGGCGACCAATATTAACGGTCGCTACATGCTCGGCGAGCAGCTGATTGATGGTTTTCAGGTGAATGTAGATGGCTACATGCAGGGCGGTGAGGCGCATATTTTGGGTATTGTCGATGCGGTGATGTATCCGGGCACCGATGCGTTCATGCGCTGGGAATACCCGAGCCGTCTACCCGCCGAATGGAAGCAAAAAATTCACGCGACCTCGCTGGCGGTCATCAAAGCGCTCAAGTTTGATTACGGCTTGTTTAATGTGGAGTTAAAAATTTGCTCGCATTCCGGCGACTGCAAATTGATTGAAGTAAACCCGCGCATGGCCGCACAATTTTCGGATATGTATGAGATGGTGGACGGCATCAATCTTCACGATTTGGCGCTCAGGCTCGCACTCAATGAATCGGTAGACGCCAGTAAAAAAGTGCAGCGCTATAAATGCGCCACCAGCTTCGTCTATCGACGCTTTGATGGCAGAGGCCAGGATCATTTTCCGGGGCCCCATGAATTCAAGGCGCTCGAGCAATTTGATCCCGGTGCGCAATTGCTGCTATTCAAAAAAAGCGGCAATGAATTAAAACGCGAGACCAAGTGGTTGCAAAGCTATCGTTATGCCTGCATGAATATGGGTGCGGAATCCGAGGAGCAACTGATCGAAAAATACCGTCATGCTTCGAAATTGATCGGGTTTCCGGCGAATTAGAACGCGCGCTCACTTGCGTTGCCTTCGCGGGTTGCTTTACGAGAAATCTGCTGCTTGTTTATGCGACAGAAAGCGGATGTCGCACCCAGAAACCCGGGTTCGGAAGGACCGTGTCAGGGGTCGAAAGCAAGTGCGCCAGATGCTTCGCAGGCCTCTGCAATGTAGAATGATGGACTGTGCATTTTTTGCTTTAATCTTTTCGATAAATCCCCATGATCGCCTTACTGCTTCCGCGCCTGGGTCGCCGAGTGCTGGCCAGAGCATCCGACCTGGTGGTATCGACAGCAAAACCTCCCGCCGCAGCCATGACCGCAAGGCCGGCC
>JAYVYF010000361.1:0-3074 GCA_043784585.1 Burkholderiales bacterium | reverse complement strand
GCGGGTGAGCTGTTCACGCGCAATCACAAAGCCACCCGAATGCTGCGACAGATGACGCGGAAAGCCGACGAGTTCGTGAGTAAGTTCCAGCAGTTTTTGCATTAGCGGGTTATCAGGATCAAACCCCGCTTCCCGCAAGCGTTCTGGCGCAATTTCGCGACCATCCCACCACACAATGGCGCGTGACAACGCATCAACTTGATCAAGCGAAAATCCCAACGCTTTACCGACATCACGAATTGCGCTCTTGGGGCGGTAGGTGGCAACCGCGGCGGTCAACGCGGTGCGATCACGCCCATATTTGCGGTACAGATACTGGATCACTTCTTCGCGCCGCTCGTGCTCAAAATCCACATCAATATCGGGGGGCTCGTTACGTTCGCGCGAAATAAAACGCTCAAACAAAACATGCATACGCGAGGGATCAACTTCAGTAATGCCCAGGCAATAACAAACGGCTGAATTCGCCGCCGAGCCACGCCCCTGACAAAGAATGCCCTGACTACGCGCAAATGCCACCACATCGTAAATCGTTAAAAAAAATGCTTCGTATCGCAAATCTTCAATCACGCGCAGTTCATGCTCGATGATCTTCACGACGGCTTCCGGAAAAACAGCACCATAACGCGTTGTCATCCCTTCATAGGTGAGCTTGCGCAAATAGCTTTTGGGTGTTTCATCTAAAGGTACGACCTCGCGCGGATATTCGTAGCGAATTTCATTAAGCGAAAAACTGCACTGCGCGGCAATGGCAAGCGTTTCAATAACAAGACGTGGGAGATAGCGTTTTAACAGCTGCGCGATGGGCTTTAGATGGCCTTCGCTGTGAGCCTTTGCGCGCGTGCCCAACTCGCTTACGGGCATATGCAGGCGTGTTGCGGTGATGACATCATGCAGATGCTTGCGCCAGCGGTCATGCATCACGACAGCTTCCAGCGCCACTAGTGGTACTTGCGACTGATGTTCGAGCAAGAGTAAGTTGTCGAGAGTTTGGGTGTCGTCCACGCCGTAATCAAGCGATGCCCCGATCCATAGACGCTGCTGGAAAGCATCGCGCAGCTGCAGTAGCGGCGGCAAAGCCGTTGCCGTGGAATGGCCGGTGACTTTCACAATGACCAGACATTCCGGCACGCCCGCCAGCACGTCTGCTAATTGCAACTCGTAACTGCCTTTCTCGGCTCGGCGTCGTGCAAGTGTGATGAGCTCACACAGATTGCCGTAGCCTTCACGATTTTGCGCCAGCAATACCAAGCGCTCAATGTGTGGCGCATCCTGCAACACAAACTCAGCGCCGATAATGAGTTTGATGCCATGCTCCTTTGCGGCTACATGTGCGCGCACCACGCCGGCAACAGAGCATTCATCGGTGATCGCAATCGCCGTATATTGAAGCGTGGCTGCCTGCTGTACCAATTCTTCGGCATGCGACGCGCCGCGAAGAAAAGTGAAATTGCTAATGCAGTGCAGAGCGGCATAAGAAGGACGCATTTTAGGCAAACATCCCGTGCAAATACCAGCGCTTCCCCAGCCGGTAATCACGAAATATCCAGCACACTTCCTGCCTTGGATTTCGCGCAATAAAGTAATCGCGAGCTACCGGTTTGTTATCCCACCAGCCAGTTTCGATCCGTTCTGGCCCCGCCAGAATGGTGAGCGGACCGTGATATTGCGGACAATCATTAACCGTGTTGAGTGAGCGTGGTTCGCGCAACAACCACGTGGGTCGTTGGATTGCTTGCTTCGTGACTGGTAGTGATTGTTTCGCTCTTTTGCTGGAAACTGCAACCAGTTTTTGGTGCGCCCCTATCTGCCATGATGACTCGGGGCGATGATCGTCTTTGATCGCAATTGAAAATACATTGCCCTCACCCAGGCGTGACGTCAGGCGATCCATCAAGCCATCGCGCTTTTTACCGCCCGTTTCTGTGCCCGGAAAAAAGCTCTCATTCACTTCTTCAAATGGGCAAAGTCGGTTTGCTTTCATGGTGATGGCCACCACCGCTGTTTTAAGCGAGATCATATTGAAACGCTCACGAATCAAGCGCAGCCAATGGGTGACATCGCGAGCCGGTGTGCGGGTTTCGAAGATAATTTCTGTAGAGTCGTCACGGCTGTGTTTGAGCGACAGCGATAGTGCTGTCACACCCGCGCCGCGGGCACGTAGAAAGCCTTCCATCTCGGTCAGCATGGCGTTGATCGGATGCAACAATCGTTCGCTTTCAATCAGTTCAAAAACAAGTTCAATATCACTTCTAAACTTATCGGGCAGCGTGACATATAAGCGCGGGTCAGGTTTTTTATCCAGCGCGCGATCCAGGTCATCCAGCAGCATTGCTCCAAAGCGGCGGCGCAGACCTTCGCGTGATTGCGCCAGTAAATCTTTAATGCGGGTCAGACCCAGCGTGGAAAGCGTGGTCAAAGTTTCGTACGACCAGTCAAACAGCGTCAGCGGAATTTGGGCAAGGCGCTCGTTTAATTGCGCTATGTGCTGGCACATGCGCACCCCGGTTTGATATTGAGTCATCTTGGCTAATAGTTGTGCGGCCAATGGCGTGGGCGCGATACCGATCAAGGCGCGATAACCCATCGCCACCATCCCTTGTCGAACCTGCGCGGCGAGTTTGGCAATGCCGCCGAAGAGTCTGAGTGAGGCTGATACTTCCAGCACCACGCAATGTTTGGCATGCGAAACTAAGGGCGTGAATTGCGAACACCATGCCGCTATTTGCAGTACGCATTGCGTTTCTTTTTGCGGCGCGCGGGGCAGTGCTACCAGTGAAGATTCCATTGCTCGCGCGCTGGCAAGCGTCATGCCCGCGTTCATGCCTGCATCTCGCGCGGCGGCATTGAGGGCATGTAGTATTGGTCGAGCAGCGGGGCCATCGGTAACGACAACCGGCAGGTCTCGCATAAGATCATGGCCGCCCTCATCACCCACACCACCAGACCCGCCGCAACGATTGACGGCTTCAAGTGACAAATGGGGAAACTCTAACGCGATCCACAGCATAGGTATTGCTTTACCGGTCAATCTCGAATGATTGCAGACGAATATTGGCGGCAGGTGCAACATT
>JAYVYF010000360.1:0-2726 GCA_043784585.1 Burkholderiales bacterium | reverse complement strand
ATTTCAAAGCATTTTTGCTTGAAGAGACTCTCCAGTGCTTGGGTTTATTAAATTACACCGCGCGCTATTTGATCCGCTTCAATCGCCTCGAACAAGGCCTTGAAATTGCCCTCGCCGAAGCCGTCATTGCCTTTACGTTGAATCACCTCGAAAAATATCGGTCCGATCACGGTGTCTGTAAAAATTTGCAGCAATTTATCTTCATTTGATTCTTTGTCCAATCCTTCGCCGTCGATCAAAATTTTATTTTTCTGCAGCCGCGCCAGATCCTCGCGGTGATTAACCACACGTCTATCGACCAGTGAATAATAGGCGTCCGGTGTATCCAGAAATTTCACGCCAGTGGCACGCAGCGCTTCGATGGTCGCATAAATATCCGCACAGGCGAGCGCAATGTGCTGGATGCCCTCGCCGTTATAGGCATCGAGATATTCCTGGATTTGCGATTTTTTATCCGACGGCTCGTTAATCGGGATACGAATTTTTCCGCATGGGCTGGTCAGCGCGCGTGAGGTCAATCCGGTTTTCTTCCCTTTTATGTCGAAGTAGCGAATCTCACGGAAATTAAACAGTTTTTGATAAAACTCTGCCCACGTATCCATGCGGCCGATGTAAACATTGTGCGTCAGATGATCAACGTACTGCAGGCCCACGCCTTTTGGATTCTGGTCGGCGCCCTCAATGGGCTGGAAATCAACATCATAAATGGTGCGCGGCCCGTAACGATCAATCAAATACAGGAGTGAACCGCCAATACCCTGAATGGCTGGAATGTTTAATTCCATTGGCCCAACCGGCCCGTCATAAGCTTTTGCGCCCAAGGCGAGGGCGCGTTTAAACGCAGTTGCGGCATCTTTTACGCGAATCCCGAATGCGCAGGCGGAAGGTCCGTGTACGCGGGCGAACGATTGCGCAAAACTGTCTTTTTCTGCGTTGACGAGGAAATTGATGTCGCCTTGCTTGTAAAGCGTTACATCTTTGGAGCGATGCTTCGCGACGGCTACAAAACCCATGCTTTCAAACAATCGGCCCAGCGCTTTGACGTCTGGTGCGGTGTATTCTACAAACTCAAAGCCATCGGTACCCATGGGGTTGGCCAACGGGTTGTCGATAACGTTGTCGCCTGCATTCTTTGTCTGTTCAGTTGCCGCGTTATTTGCAATATCCATTTTTACTCCTGCGTGAAGTCAGCGCTATTGGTCAAGCATCCCCAGGCCATATTTTCAGCCGGAACACGAAACAAAAACTCAGATTAGATGTCATAGTGTCTAGCTGCATAATTGCTAGGCCAGCAGCGTTGCGTTGTGAGCAGCAACTAGGCAGCAATTTTTGTCAGAGGTATGGGCAAATCGCTTGTAACAACGTTCAAGCAAGATTATCCAAGCACGCTAGAATGTTTGGAAAGCGTGAGAGCCGCGCCGTTTGACGACGACCCACAGGTCGCACCGAAAATGGCTGCGTTGATTGATGTGCGTTATTGGGTGGAGGTATGACATGAACCAGAGTTTACTTAAATTCGGCAAGTTATGTTCATTGGATAGGGTCAAGTGGTCCGCGAAGCTGACAATCACGGCTGCGGCGATATTGCTGACCGGTTGTGCGTCGATAAATAGCGGGCCAGAGTCGCCGCCGCTATCGCTGGATCAGATTGTTGAGCTGGCGAAAGCCGGTAAAGATGCGCCCACCATCATTAATGAAATCAAAGTTACGCGAACCACCTATGATGTTGCCGCAAGTCAGTATGCGAAATTATCGCGAGATGGCGTGCCTGATGCGGTGCTTGATTTTATGCAGCAAGGCCAACTAAAAATGGCTGAAAGAGAAGGTCGTCGCGAAGCGCGTGAAGATTTATGGCTTTATGGCCGGGGATTTGGCTACGGGTTTGGTTATGGCTACGGCGGCGTGTGGGCACCAAGGCCTTATGTGGTTTATGTAAGCGGCAGAGCTTATTCAAAAACATACTAGCCAGGTGAGCGGCCATATGTAATCAAGGCGCGACCCTTCTCAGGGTTCGCGCTTCTTCCCGCGCCGCGAGTACGTGCGGCTTGGGAAATAACACATCCGTTTTTCCCAGCGATGCCTTGACTGATGGCGCCAGAAGCTAATGATGTTTGGGCGCTATATTGGCAAACAAGTCGAACTAAAAAACGCACGCGCGTTGCAATATTTGAGCCTCTTGCTTAATTCAGACCACGCCAGCGCATCAGCCAGTATGATGGCCACGTGGGTGGCTTTGCTTTGGGTGCCGTCTTTAATCTGATGGCGACAACTGGTGCCATCGGCAATAATCATGGTTTGTGCGTCGGCTTGGCGTACTAAAAATTCCTCAAACAGAAACGCGTTGGTGGCGAGTTGTTCCGCCTCGGAGCCTGGAAACATCGCCATAGATTTACCGCGTAGCGTGAGTAAATACAAGGGCTCCAGGCAGACTATCGTAATCCTATGTTTCACCGGGGGCATCTGGGCATCCATCGTGGGTCGCGCGTCGGCTTTGGCCTGATCGACCATGCTCGTGTACAGAAAAGTGCGACCGCAGCAGAGCAGGCGTGATTGGTCAGGGTCGGCGGGGATATGTGCGGTGTGGCCTGCGGCGCTCAAAAATTCGGTGTGCGGCGCCCCGATTTTCCGGTTCGAAATAGTTGTTGAAAGTGTCCGCCAAAAGCACCACTTCGAGCACCGCTTCGAGCGTCACTTCGCAGCGTTCGCGCTGGTTGCTTTTGCCGATA
>JAYVYF010000359.1:0-6308 GCA_043784585.1 Burkholderiales bacterium | reverse complement strand
GCACTGATCGTGCCACTGAATTCAAAAACATTTGGCAAAGTAGCCGATGCCGTGAAACTAGGTTTTATCGCCGGTGCCGCCGCTGATGGCAAAGCCGCCGCGCCCTATCGAATTTACGCGGCCGACGATGAATCGGCAGCACCTTCCCCACAAACGCTTGCCGGACTATATCGCCGAGCAACCGCTGCAGGGGCGATTGCGATTGTGGGTGGCGTGACCCGCGATGGTGCAAATGTGCTGGCGCGCTTGGTCGCAACTGAATACAGCGCTATTCCATCGCTGGCGCTTAACGCACCAGAGGCCAGCCTGGCCGATAATTTTTTCTATGTCTCGCTGAATCTTGATTGGGAAGCGCGCTTGGTCGCGCGTGCTGCCGCGCGAGAAGGATTTAAACGCGCCGCGCTGGTAACGAGCGCCGTGGCACTCAGCAAACGCATTCAGGATAGCTTTGAAAAAGAATGGTTGCTATTGGGCGGCGAGGTGGTCGCGCAGGTAGCTTTTAGCGGCGATGCCAATGCCAGCGCGAACGAGGTGCAGCGCATCAAGGCACCGCTGGATCGCGCTAAACCTGATGTTATTTTTATCGCCGCAGGTCCTCGTGCGGCGCGGTCTGCGCGGCCCTACCTGCCCGCTGGCACGGCGGTGTTCTCGACCTCACACGCGCTGGATGCGAAAGCAGATATCGCGACCAATATAGATCTGGAAGGTGTGCGGTTTTTGGAAATGCCCTGGTTTGTTGAAAAAGATCATCCCGCCGTCATGACTTACAGCCGACCTGAAGGGACGATGCCGATCGACTACGAGCGACTTTATGCGCTCGGCATTGATGCGTGGCGTTTGACGCAACTGCTCTTGAAATCCGCAAGCACTCAAAATAATGTGCGCGGTATCCCGCCGTTAGATGGCGTGACCGGGCGGCTGACGCTCGACGGTGCGCAATTTGTACGGGCGCTGTCGACAGTCGAGATGCGCAATGGGCAAACCGTGCTCTCACGCAGCGCCGAATAATGCTCAGCAAGCTATTCAGCAAAAAACAGGCTGGTGACGATGCTGAACGGGCAGCGGAACGATATTTGACCGGACAGGGTCTTAGTATCATTGAACGCAATTTCAGAACGCGATTTGGCGAAATAGATCTGATCATGCGCGATGCAGAAACTCTGGTTTTTATTGAAGTGCGATTGAGGAAAAATAATGATTTTGGCGGTGCAGCAGCCAGCATTGGTGTGCAAAAGCAGCGCCGGATTGTCGCCGCAGCCCAACAATACATCGCCGGTTTGCGCCACCCGCCGTCTTGTCGTTTTGATGCGGTGCTGATCACGGGAGCGGAAATTGAATGGCTCAAGGATGCGTTCGGGTCATAACATGGGTGCGCAAACGCGATAAAAATTCAGGCAGATGCATGCAAAAATAATGTTGTTCTACCATCACTTAAAATATTAATATGAATATCGAATCAAGAATTACCCAGCATTTTCAAGATAGCGCAGAACTCAAACTTCGATGCCTGGCGCAATTGCGTCCTCATGTCGCTGCCGCCTCGCATGCAATGGCCGACGCGATGCGTTCCGGCAATAAAATTCTCGCCTGCGGCAACGGTGGCTCCGCGGCTGACAGCCAGCATTTTGCGGCCGAGTTTTTGAATCGTCTTGAAATGGAGCGCGGTGAATTGGCGGCTATGTCGCTGACCACCGACACATCAACGCTGACTTCAATTGCGAACGATTATTCCTATGAGGAAATTTTTTCAAAGCAGGTTCGTGCGCTCGGAAAACCCAACGATATTTTGTTTGCAATTACGACCAGCGGCAATTCAAAAAACGTACTCAAAGCAATTGAGGCCGCGCACGCAAAACAAATCAAGGTGGTGGCGCTGTCCGGGCGCGACGGCGGCAAGTTGAATGAGCTGCTGGCACCGGGCGATATTCATATTTGCGTGCCGCACGATCGAACGCTGCGCATTCAGGAAGTACACATTCTGGTCATTCACTGCCTGTGCGATGCGGTTGACAGTATTTTATTTGGAGAAAAATAATGCGTTTGATAATTGCGATGTTACTGATTGCCGTCTCCGCGTTGCTACAAGGCTGCTTCCCGCTAGCAGCAATCGGCGTGGGTGCCACCGCCGTTGTCTTGAGCGATCGTCGCTCCCCCGGCTTCTATATCGAAGATGAAAAAATAGAATGGAAAATACGTGTGGAGGTGATCGAAGGATTCAAGGATGCACACATCAACGCGACCAGCTATAACCTTTCGGTATTGCTTACCGGCGAGGTACTCACCGAGCAGGCTAAAAAAGATGTTGAGGCCGCCGCGCGCAGCAATTCGGGCGTTAAAACCGTGACCAATGAAATTACCGTGGGGGGCAATTCGTCGCTTGCCTCGCGCAGCAGCGATAGCTTGATTACCACCAGCGTGAAAGCGCGCCTCATCAACAACGGCAAGGTGTCCCCCAGCCACGTCAAGGTCGTGACTGAAAGCGGGGTAGTGTATTTGATGGGGATTCTGACACGCGAAGAAAGTGATGCCGCGGCAGAAATTGCGCGCACCACCAGTGGCGCCAGCCGCGTGGTGAAGGTGTTTGAATATATTGATAAAGCGCCGATGCTTTGATTTGCGACGCCTGACGTTGAATCAGGCGTTGAGGCTTATTTGTTTCGCCTTTTCAACCAGCGCAGCACGCTGCCGATCAACGGAAACTGCTCATACAACTCACCGGCAGCATCCCAGTAATCGCGGTGATAATTAACCCGCCCGTCGGCGGCGAAACGAACATGCGACAGACCGTGAATTCGGCGCGGAAGCTGCGGTTTTAAAGATTTGATACGAAAATCGAAATCCCAAATCAGAATTGCGCTATTTTCTTGCGCGATGGTTTCCGCAATGACAAACCGCGGATCGTGCAGGCGCATAAACATTTCGCCAAAGATATGTTTAATGGGTGCAATCCCGGTCACTGCATTAAAAGGGTCGCAAAAATAGGCGTCCTCGCTGTAAACTGTGGCCATCTCCGCGACAGATTCAAGAGACAACGTTTGAAAATAATCAACAAGATTATTTAGCGCCGCCTGCGTTCCGACATCCCCTGTATTCACGGCCAGTATTGCTATAACTTGGTTGATTTTTTAATCGCTGCGAAATACAACGAGTAAGGCAGATGTCGCAAGATTTTCAACATGTTGGTAAAGCGTTTGGGAAAGTGAATTTCAAACTCACCTTTTTCAAATCCGTTGATAATTTCCAATGCCGCTGCTTCAGGTGTAATCAGTGAAGGCATTTCAAAATCATTTTTATCGGTCATTGGCGTTTTAACAAAGCCGGGACAAATTAGATAAACATCGAGGCCTTTTTCTTTGAGATCGATGTACATGGTCTCGGCCAGATTGATCAGCGCCGCCTTGGTGGGCCCGTAAATCAGGCTTTTGGGTAACCCACGATACCCGGCCACGCTTGATACCAAGGCGATGCCGCCGGATTTAGCCTGCATAAAGCGTGGAATCACCACCGACAAGCCATTCATAAAACCGCCCCAATTTACGTCGATCATCTTTTTGGCGACGTCTAAATCGATCTCCCAAGCACGCATCGCATTGTAATCCCCCGCCATAAACACCACCAGATCATAACCGCCCCACGCTTCGACCAGCTCTTGCTCAGCGGCTTTAATGGTCTCGACCTTGGTGATGTCGAGCGGTAGCGAGATGGCCCGGGATGCACCAAAACGCGTCACCATCGCGTTTAATTTATCCGCGCTGCGCGCCGAGATGGCGACCTTTGCCTGGCGAGAATGCAACGCATCCGCGAGTGCCGCACCAATGCCGGTGGATGCACCTACAATCCACACACGTTTTTTTGACCAATCGGTTATTTTTGTATTGAGTGACATTTCTTCACAACCTTATTTAACTGCTATCGAGGCTACTTTTGACGCGGGCATCGAAGCGAGTATTGAAGCAATTATCGTTTGCGAAAAAAGATCGATATTTGCGCAAACTCAAGTCCAAACTTAGTCATGGTGGTACGGTTGGCAAGCGTCTTATCATCGATCTTCCACATCCAGTCATCCATGCTCATGTGATATCCGCCCTGCTCCTCCGGCAATGCCAGCGTGTAATTCCAGCGCAGCGTATTGCCGCTCGCCTGTCCCTGTGCTTCTCCCACGATATCGCCAGCCTGGCCGGTATAGCGATCACCGTCTTTGGTAATTTTCCAGACGCGCTTTTCGGTTTTTCCATCTGACCATTGGAAACTTTCATCGAGCGTTCCTTCATTGCCGTTCCATTTGCAGTCCATCTCGACCACCATGCGGCGGATCACTTTGCCAGATCGATCCTGCACCATGCCCCAGCCGTCTACCTTGCCGTTGAAATAGGTCGATAAATCAAGTTTGGGTGTTTCTTTGGCATAGTCGGTAACGACCACCGACGCACAACCGCTCAACAGAATCGCCACAGCTGAGGCGACCAAAATACAAAATTTACGAATCATGAATTCACTCCTTGTGGTTCTTTGTGGTCTGGTGATTCTGGTGGTTGTTGCGGCTCTGATGTTGATTGCAGCGCACCCGCTGGCGTGTGCTTGATAAAAGGGAAAAATACCAATGCCGCAATGGCGCCGAGCTTGAGTATGCACGGCAAAAGCGCATAGGTGGCCGATAAATACAGCAGCGCATGCGGCGATGTGGTTATTTTTGGCTGATAGCCGAGCAGCGAAAGCGTGGGCAAGGCAATGCCCGCCGCCAGAGCCAGATTCATTTTGGTCACCAAATTCCAGAGCCCGAAATAAGAGCCTTCATTGCGCCCCGATCCCGCTCGCTCGTCATCATCGATAACGTCCGCCAGAATCGAGGGTGGCAACGCCAAATCAGCGCCCAGCCCCAGTCCGGACATCACGCAAATTATCATAAATGGGGTCACGTCTCCCGCTTGCAGCAGAAACGCCCATACGAACGCCACAATCGACAACATCATTCCCACCAGCCATGCGCGGGCCTTACCAATGCGCGTTGACAGCCATATCCATAACGGCATTCCCATTGCGCCCGCTGCAAAATAGGCGATCAGGAACGCCGCCGTCATGCTAGGTTTCTGGATCACATCCTCGATAAAAAACAACACGAGCGTGGCCGGGATTGAGGCCGCAATCCCGTTGAACACAAACACGATGAGCAGCCGCTTGAAGCGCGAATTTTTAAGCGGTTTGATCATGGCGCGAAACGCGTTTTCAGGTGCTGCCTGTAGCCGCGCCGCCGGTTTAGGGGATAGCGCAAGCGTGGCCACGACCAGCAAAATCAGGAACGGAATAAACACCCAAGCAAAAATCGCGTAGCCCTCACGCGGCCCAAATTTATCTGAAAAAATCTGTGGCAGCGCAGCGGCTAAAAAAACGCCTATCAGGCTCATTCCCTCCCGAAACGCCGTGATGCGGGTACGCTCAAGCGGATCGTGCGAGATTTCTGCGCCATACGCCTGATAGCTAATCTGCATCATGCTAAACGCCGAGTAAACGAGTAGCAGCATCGCCACCAACCACCAGGCCAGCGGGGTTTCGCTTAATGCCGGAGGGCTGAACAATCCCAGCATACCGAGCGCCAATATCGGTGTTCCGATCGCCACAAATATGTATCGTCCGAATCTACCAAATCCACCAAGGCGACCATCACGGACTAGATCGCTCCAGTGGCCCAACAACGGGTCTTGCACCGCATCGAACACGCGTGCGGCCAGCAGCAGGCCACCGATTGCGATGAGATTCAAGCCCATGACGTCCGAATAAAATTTCGGCACATTTACATAAATCGGCAGCGCGGCCATGGCCAGCGGAATACCGGTGAGGCCATATGCGACCAGACGCCATGAGGATATTCGGGTCGCGTCGGTCATAGCCTAATATCCGGGCAAGTCATGCACGGCAAACCACTACTGCGCGCCTAATAATTTTTCGCGTAACTTTGGCTCGCTGGTCTTTTCAGATAACCACACATCAAAAAACGCCTTTACGAACTCAGCATCGTCAATGCTTCCGATTAATTTATCTCGCGAATAATATTTCACCCCTTTGCCTGGAATCGAGACGCCTACCAATGTGTCACCCTTTTTTACGTCGGGGAAAACCCTCATCATCTCCTCACCCCACCGTTTCAATTTTTGCTCTTCTCCGTAACCTACCTTGCGCATCTCGCCCACTGTACGTTCGGCAATCTCGCGACCTTTGAACGCCATGTCATAAACGAGCTGGAGTGCAAAAACATCTGCGGCCGAGTGCGCTTTTTGCGGCGTCCACAGTCGCGCGTCGTACACTTTAAGGCC
>JAYVYF010000358.1:0-7866 GCA_043784585.1 Burkholderiales bacterium | reverse complement strand
CCAGCGAACGACGTTTGCGTTATCAGAAATTTTTGTGGTGTCCACTATCAATGGCGCGGTCGATATTCAACAAGACGCGCATGCAAGTTATCTGGATATGCTGTCGCGCAATGCGTTCGGAAACTATCGCACCTTGCTAGAGGAGGTGTCGATTCATCCGACTATGGCCATTTATCTGTCGTGGTTTAAAAATGAAAAGGAAGTGGCGGGTGGTCGGCAGCCGGATGAAAACTATGCGCGCGAAGTGATGCAGTTGTTTTCGATTGGCTTGTGGCAATTGAATCTGGATGGCACGCGCAAGGTTGATGCCAACGGAAAATTTATTCCGACCTATTCGCAGGATGACATCATAGGTATGGCGAGAGTGTTCACTGGCTGGAGCTGGGGACAAGATCCAGCGACCAACGATCCAACGAATTTTGGCGGTCCGCCCGTTCGCTGGGATTTGCCGATGCAGGCGTACCCGGCCTACCATTCCTCTTCGGAAAAGCGGATCATCAATGGTGTGGTGATTCCGGTGAACACCGGGCCTGAAGAGAGTTTGCGGATCGCGCTTGATACGATCTTTAATCACCCCAATGTGGGCCCGTTTATCGGCAGCCAGCTAATCAAGCGCTTTGTGACCAGCAACCCGAGTCCGGCTTATATATCGCGCGTTGCATCAGCGTTTAACAATAATGGTGCGGGCGTGCGGGGTGATATGAAAGCGGTGATGCGCGCCGTTTTGCTGGATGTGGAAGCGCGCAGTGCGACTGTCGCAGCCGGTCCAACGGCAGGAAAGCTACGCGAGCCGATCGTGCGCTTCGCCAATTTCATGCGCGCATTTGATGTGAAAACAGCGCCCATCATTGTTTACCGCATCTGGAATCTAGAAGACCCGGTAGAGAGCATCGGCCAAAATCCATTGCGAGCGCCTTCCGTTTTCAACTGGTATCGTCCCGATTACTCGCCACCGGGCACCATTCTTGGCATGGGTTTAGTGGCGCCAGAGTTTCAGATTACTCACGAAACGACGGTAACCGGCTATACCAATTTTGTTACCGCCAATAGTGAACGACAGACCGAGAGTGTGCGCGCGATCATGGCGCAGTACGAGCCGATTGACGAATATCTGGCCGCAGATGTCAGCGCAGAATTAGCACTTGCAGATCAACCTGATGCATTGATTGATCGTCTCAATTTGCTATTGCTCTACGGAAAAATTACCCCATCACTTCGCAACACAGTGCGGCAGGCAATCAACAACATTGGGTTGACGGAATATCGTGCCCGCGACAACCGAGTCGCCGTAGCAACAGCGCTGATTATGGCGAGCCCGCAATACGTTGTTCAAAAATAATTTAACGGAGAAAAAATTATGTCATTTATCCACCAGCATATTGCCCGTCGTGAATTTTTGAAGCGTGCTGCATCGGTCAGCGCATTTACTGGCACCACGTTTGCCGCTAATCTCGCCACCATGGGCGACGCCGCTGCACAAACGGCAACTGACTTTAAAGCATTGGTGTGCGTATTTTTATACGGCGGTAACGACCAAGCCAACACCATCATTCCCACCACAACTGCGCAATACAACCAATACGTTACCGCGCGTAACGGCGTGGCTTTGCCGCTGACGGGCCTGCAGGCCATATCGCCGCTCGCGACCGGAGCAGGCGCATATACGGGGCCGGCACTTGCCCTGCATCCTCAGCTTGCGGGGATCAAACGATTATTTGACGCCGGCAACTGTGCTGTTTTGGCGAATGTTGCCACACTCGTGCAGCCAACTTCGAAAACGCAATACAGAAATGACGTGTTTCTTCCCGCACAATTATTTTCGCATTCGGATCAGCAAAATTCGTGGCAAACCGGGTTTCCGGATTCACCATCACAAACCGGCTGGCTGGGGCGCGCGGGTGATTTGATGCTCAGTCAAAATAGTGCGAGCCCGGTTTCTATCTGCATGTCACTCGCCGGTAACAACACGATTCAAGCTGGCACCAACGTGATCCAGTATCAACTTACCAATAATGGTTCGGTGCAAATTTCGGGTATCTCGCCACAGAACGGCTTGTATGGCAATACCGCGAATGCCGCGCTATTGCAGGCAGTGCTACAGGAGTCGAGCGGCAATATTCTTGAAAATGAATTTGCAAAAATTGCCACCCGCTCCATCAATGCCGACGGCGCGGTGCGCGCCGCACTGGCAACCGTACCCGCCACCACCTCAGCGCTTATTCCGGGCAATCCGCTTTCAGCGCAACTCAACTTGGTGGCGCGCATGATTGCCGCCCGCAATTCACTTGGCCACAAGCGACAAATTTATTTTGTGGCGCTCGGTGGATTTGATACTCATTCCAGGCTGATTAACGACCATGCCATTCGCTTGGGCTTTTTATCATCGGCACTCGAAGCATTTTATAACGCGACCGTGACACTCAATATTCAAAATAATGTCACCACATTCACCGCTTCAGATTTTGGTCGCTCATTGCTAGCCAACGGCGACGGTTCGGATCATGGCTGGGGCGGGCATCACTTTATTGTTGGTGGTGCCGTGCAGGGACAGCGTTTGTATGGCCGCTGGCCGGATACGGCATTAGATAGCGCCGATGATGCAAGAGAGGGCCGTCTGATTCCAACGACTTCCGTTGATGAATACGCTGCTACGTTGGCAAAATGGTTTGGTATTACCGGCACCGCAGATCTTGCCGCCGTGCTGCCGCATCTTGGCCGGTTTGCGAATTACAACACGGGTTTTTTGTAAAGCGTCAATTTTCTCGGTTTCGGGAGCGAAGACTCTCCAACAGCTACCACCGTTCAGCTTTGCGCTGGCACGTGGCTTGCCAACTGGTTTGGAACCAACCTGCGCTGATTGATCAGATGTCGTTTCCAGGCATGCTTGAGCATTGCGCTGCGCGCGGTCGCTGTTTGGAGAAAACAAAAAAGTTTCTACGCGCTGCAATACAATCTGCCGCGTCGTTCTACTCGAAAGATTGCTTCAATTTAACCTTCGGGAAATAGGCTTGCCAAAGCCACGATCGTTGTACTACCCAGTAGCGGATTTACATCGTTCGCGTGCGAAGCAAACGCTGCTCGCGCTATTGATTGGCCTGTTTGCGGTCGCAACCCTCATTTCAAGCTCTCGTGCTCAAGCCGCGCCCAACGATTTTGATAACGACGCCAAGAGCGACTTGGTAATGACCAACGGTGCCGGCGCGATTTAGTTGTGGTTGATGAATGGAAGCGCGGTTGCGAGCAAATAACTCTACTAAACGCGCGCGGCTGGATTGTCATCCACATGGCGGACTTTAACGGCGATGGGCATGCAGATATATTGTTTCGCCACATTGATGGCCGAGTGGCTTTGTGGCTTATGAATGGCGCAACTTTGATCGGTGGTGCAGGTTTGCTCGAAGCTGCCCGTAGCAAGGCAGTTACCCAAACAGCTGATTTTAACGGTGAGACGGCAAAGCTGACCTCGTTTTCCGCCACACCGGCGGCAGGATAGCAATGTGGCTCATGAACGGTATTGCCTTCACCAGCGGTGCGGGTTTACTTAATGCTACGTCAGGTTAGCGTGTGACGTATACCGGCGACTTCAATGGTGGTGGTAAATCTGACCTCGTTTTCCGTCATACCGATGGCAGGATCGCAATCTGGCTCATGAGCGGTACCACCTTCGCTGGCGGCGGAGGCATTAACGCAAATGCGCAGCTATCTGCTGCGATCGCGGCGGCTCCCGACTTTACAATCCCGGCGACGCTCGCGACCTCGAGAGGAGCGGGGCATAGGAGCGGGGCATAGGGGTCAGGTCTTTTATTATCATATTTCTAAAAAATATCAAGGCTAACATAAACATCAAATGTGATAATAAAAAGACCTGACTCCTACTTGTGACCCCTACTTGTTTATGACCCCTGCTTGTTTACGATTATGGTCAAGGGGCAAGCGTCGAGGGTTATAAAAATCCAGCGGTTCAAACCTTAAAATATCCAAAAAATTGAATTGCTCTGAGTTTTGCGGATGCTCCTAAATTTGAGAAACTGGAGCCTTGATGAACACGATAAAAACAACAAAAACGAGATTTTCTCCGGAATCGGCCGAACGTCTCGTGCGGGTGGCGTATTAGTAACCCAAGAAATATGGCGCACACTGGGTCACGATCGAATCGATCGCGGGCAAATGCGGCTGCAGTCCGCAAACACGAGACAACTGAATTAAACGGCGTGAGGTTGATACCGGACTGCAAGAAGGTATTTCACACATAACCGTTGCGCTGGAGGAACCAATATGAAGTCACCAATTGCATGGATCGCAGTTGCAGCCGTTACGCTGTTCAGCGTTGGCGAGGCGAATGCACAGCTTATCCTAGGCGCCGCTCGCCTGTATCCCGCCAATCCTACATCCGCAGATACCCTCACCTTAGGGGTGGATCTTCGATGTGATGAAAAGGGATACATTGGCAATTCATATCGGGTAAACATGGTGCAAAACAATATTATTGTGAGGCTCGGTGAGCGTCGCACCGACCTTGTTTTTCCCGCAACTTGCCCGCTTCAGCTGGCTGAGGAACTTGAAATCGGCAGGCTACCCGTAGGTAACTACACGCTTACCGTCATCAAGGGCGCGGCAGGGACGTCTCCAAGCGTGACCCTAGTGAATAGCGCGCCTTTCACCATCGCAAACGCGAGAGCCATAAAACCGCCGCCATCCGTGCGACTTGATTACACCGGGCAATGGTGGAACCCAGCCGACCCTGGCTCTGGATTGTTCGTTTGGCAAGATGCACGTGATCCAAATGATGCAGTACTGGCGGCATGGTTTACCTATTCTGGGGACGGCAAACCGCAGTGGTTTGTGTTTCAGCCTAAATGGGCGTCGAGTACAAGCACTCTCCCTGCGGATTTGCTGCAAACAAGCAGGATGCCCAGCCTCACCATTCCGCCGCCGAATCCGACGACGACCACAACGTCAGGAACCGCAAGCCTCGACTTTACTAATTTTGGTACAGGCGACGAGGGGGTGTTTACGGTGACCCTTAAAGGTGGCGCGACCCAAGTCATAAAAATTCAGCGTTTTAGACCTTGAATACGCCTTCATTGGAATGATCAGCATGAAAGCAAATATGAATATGAAAAAGCTGTTTAAACGTTTGATTTTGGCGGCCGCCAGCAGCGCTAGTATGTGCGCGGTATTCGCACAAGTTCTGCCCTCGGAGCATGCGCTGCTGCCAGCGGGCGCGACCTCTGCCGATACGCTAAAACTGAGCATGTCTGACCCTGCCTGTAATCGGCCAAACAAGGCAGATCCTTATCGGGTGACGATGGTGTCAAACAACATCACGGTCCAATTAGGTGAAAAAATAAACACGTCATCGCCCCCATGCGCGAGTAAAGCTCGAGAGGAGTTTGATTTAGGCAAGCTGCCCGCAGGGGACTATACGATCACTGCGTTTGGTTTCGATATTGTCACGAGCGCGAAAAAAACTTATTTTGAGAACGTTCCTTTTTCAATCGCAGATGCTCGCGCGGTTAAACAAAAACCTTGGGTTGCTTTTGATTACACCGGTCAATGGTGGGATCCAAGGGACTCCGGATCAGGCCTCTTTATCTGGCAAAATGCATGTGATCCGAATGATGCGCTACTGGCGGCTTGGTTTACCTATTCGGCAGACGGCAGAGCCAAGTGGTATGTTTTTCAACCTAAATTTAACACCGCGTACAGCACATTGACAGCGGACCTACTTGAAACTAGCCGTCCACCTAGTGCCACTGTTCCACCGCCTAATCCGACCAGCAGTGCAGTAGCAGGAACTGCCACGCTTAATTTTAATGATCTGCTCACTCCAGGAATTGGGCCTTATACATTTACCGTAACGCTCAAAGGTCAGGCACCCAAGGTAATTAATATTCAACGGTTTAAACCGTGACCGTGAATGAACGGCGATTTAGCCGATGCAACTCGGAAAATAAGAACGCCCGGTTTACCTCACGCTGTAGAGAAAAAGTGCGTCAATCGCACAATAAGAGTGTTTTTATTTGCCTAATAGAGACCAAACAAGCATCCCGGCGAAAATCTTACGTTTTATCCCGCAATTCCCGCCTCAATATCTTTCCCACATTGCTCTTCGGCAGGGATTCGCGAAACACGATGGTTCGCGGGCATTTGTAGCCGGTCAGATTCTTTCGGCAGTATTCCATGACTGCCGCCTCGGTTAGCGCGGGATCTTTTTTGACGATAAAAAGTTTGACGGCCTCGCCTGTTTTTTCATCTGCTACACCAATCACCGCACATTCCATCACGCCGGGCAGCGAAGCAACGACATCTTCAATTTCGTTCGGATACACATTGAAACCAGAGACTAAAATCATGTCCTTTTTGCGGTCAACAATTTTGACGTGGCCGTTCGGCAGCATGATGCCGATATCGCCTGATTTGAAGAAGCCGTCCCGGGTCATGACTTTCGCGGTTTCGTCCGGGCGCTGCCAGTAGCCGCGCATCACTTGTGGCCCGCGAAGGCAGATTTCACCGGGCTGGCCTAATGCCACTTCGGCTTCGGCGTCGTCGCGGATGGAGACTTCGGTGCCGGGCATCGGCATGCCGACATCGCCGGTGAAGCTTTTATTCATGACTTCGTTACAGGTGGCGCCCGATGACGTTTCAGTCAGGCCGTAGCCTTCCACGATTGGCACGCCGGTGATGCTGAGCCATTTTTCGGCTACCGCCCGCTGCACCGCCATGCCGCCACCGTTTGAAACGCGCAGCTGGCTGAAATCGAGGGCGGCAAATGCAGGATGATTGATGAGCGAATTAAACATCGTGTTGACGGCGGGAAAGACATGAAACTTGTATTTGCGCATGGTTTCAACAATGCCGTCGATATCGCGCGGGTTGGTGATGAGCACGCAATGGCCGCCCAGCTTGATCGACAGCCACATGCAGGTCACCAGACAAAAAATGTGATACATCGGCAGCGCACAAATGACAATAGGCGAATCAGGCGGCGGGCCTTTGCCGGTATCTTCCATCGCGGGTTTGAGCCATTCTTCCGACACCATTGCGTTGCCAAAAATATTCGCATGAACCAATACCGCGCCTTTTGAAACACCCGTAGTGCCGCCGGTGTATTGCAGGAATGCAATTTCTTCGGGACCCAGTTGCGGCTTGACCAGATTCAGGCTTTTGCCTTCGCGAACGGCTTCGTTAAAGCGCACTGATCCGTGCAGACTGAACGATGGCACGATTTTTTTTATTTTGCGTAAAACAAAATTGGTGATGAGGCCTTTTGGAAAACCGAGCAGGTCGCCGATCGAGGCCAGCACCACCTGTTTGATTTTTGTCTTGGGCAACACAGCTTCTAGCGTAGGCGCAAAATTTTCAAGGATAACGATGATCTCGGCACCCGAATCGTTGAGCTGATGCTCCAGCTCGCGCGGCGTGTAGAGCGGATTGATATTCACCACTACGAACCCGGCTCGTAACACTGCCAGAATCGCGACCGGGTATTGCAATACGTTGGGCATCATCAAGGCTACGCGCGCACCTTTTTTGAGGCCCTTCGATTGCAGCCATGCGCCAAATGCGGTCGACAAGCTATCCACTTCGCGGTAGGTCAGCGTTTTATCCATGCACGTGTAGGCAGGATGATCAGGGTATTTCTGAAAGCACTCCTCGGCCATCGCGGGGAGCGAGGTATAGCGGGTCAGATTAATGTCGTGAGCGACTCCGTGCGGATAGTACTTCAGCCACCATTTTGGTTCGAGGCTGCGCTCGTTTATGACGGTGTTCATTGAATCCTCCAGATTTTTATTTTTTTATAAACGGGTCATGCTTAATGAATTTCGAAGGCCGCCAATTCGTCATTGCGCTACATTTTGCGGG
>JAYVYF010000357.1:0-7068 GCA_043784585.1 Burkholderiales bacterium | reverse complement strand
CTTATGGGTGGTGCAGCGGTAGTAATCTGTGGAGGAGATTTGTCATTCTGAACGGACTTTCGTGAGGAAGCTGCTTTTCGCAAATGCTTGAAAACACTAACAACAGATTCCTCGTAAGAGCTTCTCGGAATGACAATATTTATTTTTTCATTTCGCTAATCAAGAAACAAAGAAAAATGAAATGGCATTTCAACTTCCCTTATTCGCCGCCTCAAACTTCCTTAAAATCTCATTCCCTCGTCGCACCGCATCATCCAGTGCCGCTTTAGGTTCTTTCTTTCCGGAGAATACCGCTTCCATTTCCTCTTCAATGACCTCACGACCTTGCACAAAATTACCAAAGCGGATGCCTTTGGAATTTGCAGTCGGTGGTTTGTTGGTGAGTTGCTTAACCGCAATATCGGCGCCGGGATTCTTGTCGTAGAAACCAGATTTACGGGTCATTTCATAGGCGGCCATCGTGATCGGCACATAGCCGGTAGTGGTATGCCATTCCATTTGTACTTCAGGTTTTGACAGGTAGGCAAAAAACTTCGCAACCCCCTTGTAGGCGTTGTTAGTTTTGCCCCCCATTACCCACAGCGATGCGCCACCAATGATGGAATTTTGCGGTGCGCCGGCCACATCATCGTGATACGGGATGAAATTGACAGACCAATCAAATTTCGCGTTCTTGCGGATATTCGCCTGCGCCCCGGTGCTGGACGTCAGCATCGCGCATTCGCCGGTGTAGAATTTCGCCTCTGCCTGATTGGTGCGGCCCGCATAAATGAAAGTGCCTTTTTTGGACATCTCGGCCAGCATTGTCAGTTGCCGCACATGCAGCGGGGTATTGAATTGATATTGAGTATCGGTGCCCGCCATGCCGTTCTCTTTGGTGCCCATCGGCACGTTATGCCACGCGCTGAAATTTTCAATATTCATCCACGATGGCCAGCCGGTGGTGTATGGGCAGGCTTCGCCCGCGGCTTTTAATTTGTCTGCCGCCGCGTTCACTTCTTTCCATGTCTTTGGCGCTTTATTAGGATCGAGCCCAGCTTTTTTGAACGCAGTTTTGTTGATGTAATAAACAATGGTCGAACTGTTGAAGGGAAACGAAAGCATATCGCCCTTATTATCCGAATAATAGCCAGCCACCGTCGGCAAATAGGCATTTTTATCAAATGGCTCATCGGCGTCTTTCATCAACTTTGCCACCGGCACAATCGCGCCCTTCGCCGCCATCATGGTCGCCGTGCCGACTTCAAAAACCTGCAAGATATGCGGCGCGTTTCCGGAGCGATAGGCGGCTATCGCGGCAGTCATCGATTCCGCATATTGGCCTTTGTAGACCGGCACCACTTTGTAATCTTTTTGGGTGGCGTTGAATTTCGTCGTGAGGTCGTTTACCCGCTCGCCGAGTGCGCCCGCCATCGAATGCCAGAACTGAACCTCGGTTTGGGCTTGCGCCGACACGGCAGCAGTCGCCAACAACGCGCCGAGCGTGATTTTTTTCAACATAACGTTCTCCTCAAAATGGAACTCAAAATTTAGCGGCTTGTGCTTTTATGTTTTCGCGCTGTGATGACTATTTAGTTTTGCAAAGCAGTAACAAGACTGCAATATTCTAGCTGAGGTTGGGTTTCGTTTTTATGACGCGCGTTGTCGGCACCAATATTTAATGCCCGCTCGCGACTTGACAAATAATTTGTAATTTAAGGCAGCAACCTACATATGATCGCGTGCGAAATCGGCGCAGCAGCCGAAATGGTGAAGGCGCGTTGAACCGTCACAGCTGCCGCGTTCGCCGCTGCCTCCGTCCGCCCGTGCACCACTGCCATCGTTTCACCCACCTTCACCGTCGCCCCTAGCGCCGCAAAATCACTTAGCCCCACGGCGAAATCAATCACATCACTTGCGCGCCGACGACCTCCACCCAGGCTCACCACCGCCAACCCCAACGCACGGGTGTCAATTTTAGAAACGATGCCGTCCGCGGCGGCAGGCACCAAAGCGCGTACTGGCGCTGGCAATAAATATTGGTCAGCCTTTTCAATAAAATCATTCGGTCCGCCGAGCGCACCCACCATCTTCGCAAATACTTCCGCCGCGCGGCCGTCGGCCAAACACCTCGCCAATGCTTGCGCTCCAGCCGATTCGTTGGTCGCCAAGCCCGATAAAACCAGTAATTCGGTGGCCAACGCCATGGTCACTTGATGCAACCGTTGCGGTCGCGATTTGCCGGTTAAATAGTCGACCGCACATTGCACTTCAATCGCGTTCCCCGCGCACGTTGCAAGCGGTTCATTCATATCAGTAATCAGCGCGGATATTTTCAAGCCCGCGCCGTTGCCCACCCGTTCGATATTTTTTGCCAGTTCATTCGATTTGGGCAGGGTGGGCATAAATGCACCGCTACCCGCTTTTACATCCATTACCAGCGCATCAAGTCCGGCGGCTAATTTTTTCGACAAAATCGAAGCCGTAATCAGTGGAATCGATTCAACGGTTGCAGTCACGTCTCGCGTTGCGTACATGCGTTTGTCAGCAGGCGCTAAATCAGCCGTCTGGCCGATGATCGCCACCCCCACATCGCGCACCGTGATTTGAAACTTCTCGTTGCTGACATTGGTTTGATAGCCAGGGATGGCATCCAGCTTATCGAGCGTTCCTCCCGTATGACCGAGGCCGCGCCCCGAAATCATCGGCACAAAGCCGCCGCATGCCGCCACCATCGGACCGAGCATGAGCGACACCACATCACCCACGCCGCCGGTCGAATGTTTGTCCACCACCGGGCCGCTTAGATTGAAATTTTTCCAGTTCAATACGCGACCTGAATCACGCATCGCGCAGGTCAGCGCCACACCTTCGGTGGCGCTCATGCCTTGGAAATAGATCGCCATCGCAAATGCGGCAATTTGGCCCTCACTGACCCGTGCCCTAGCGGCAGTACCAGCGATGCCGTTGATAAATGCAGATATTTCTGCTGTCGTGAGCTCAACGCCATCGCGCTTTTTGCGAATGATTTCCTGTGGCAAAAAAACGCTCATGAAAGCCCGAGTGGGTTCAGACTTAAAAATATGCCCGCAATCGTCGCACTCATTAAATTCGAGAGTGTGGCCGCAGCAACCACGCGCAGACCGAACCGCGCAACATCGCCTCGTAATTGCGGCGCGATGCTGCCAAATGATCCGGCCAGAATCGCGATCGAAGTGATGTTTGCGAAACCACATAGCGCGAACGAAAGAATGGCTTGGGTCTTGGCGTCCAGCACCATTTTTCCCGCTGCGATCACGACAGCATCGGGCTGCAAATAGGGGGCCAGCCCCACGTAGGCGACAAATTCATTCAAGATCAGTTTTTGCCCAATCAGATTACCGGCAAATGCCGCGTGATCCCATGAGACACCGAGCATGTAGGCCAACGGTGCAAAAACTTTACCGATGAGCGATTCCATATTGACGCCCTGAAAGCCCATCCATTGGGCAACGCCGCCCACCATGCCGTTCAGCAGCGCTATTAGACCGATGAAAGCCAGCAACATCGCACCGACACTGACCGCAATTTTCAAACCGAGCGCCGCACCGCTGGCCGCCGCCTCGATCAAATTAGCCGGACGCTTTTCCTCAAATTCAAATTTATCAAAGCGAATCTGGCTGGCTTCAGTGCTGGGATAAATCAACTTGGCGAACAACAGCCCACCTGGAATTGCCATAAATGAAGCCGCGATCAGATATTCCACCTTTACGCCCAGCCCGGCGTAGCCCGCCAGTGCGGCACCCGCGACACTCGCCATGCCACTGGTCATGATAGCGAACAGCTCCTGTTTTTTAAGTTGACCGATGAACGGTTTGGCGGCGGCCCCCATTTCATTTTGACCGAGGAAAATCGTTGTTACCGCACAGAAAGATTCTATCTTAGAGACACCCAGCAGCTTCTGGAAAATCGTGCCGAGGATGACAATAATCCAGCGCATGATGCCCAAGTGATAAAGCACCGCAATCAGTGCCGTGACAAAAATAATCGCGGGCAGCACACGCAGCGCAAACACAAAGCCGCCATCTGGAAACAACGCAAACATCTTGTCGGAGACCAGCCCGGCAAACAGAAATTTTGTGCCCTCATTGCCATAGGCGAGCACATTCGTCACCGCGTTGGCAATGCTGCCAAGAATCACTTTACCCGCCGGCACAAACAGCACAAATGCGCCGATTGCCATTTGCACTGCCAGGGCCGCCAGTACGGTACGCCAGCGAATCGCGCTGCGGTTATATGAAAACAAAAAACCAATCAGCACCAAAATCCCAATGCCCACCAAACTGCGAACGACATCCGACATGCAAAATCCCCCCGAGTCATTTT
Organism: Burkholderiales bacterium; assembly: GCA_043784585.1. Taxonomy (GTDB): domain Bacteria; phylum Pseudomonadota; class Gammaproteobacteria; order Burkholderiales; family Usitatibacteraceae; genus UKL13-2. The sequence continues at coordinate 2,724 of JAYVYF010000357.1, read as the reverse complement.
TGTGACATGAGTTTAGCGGAGGTTGGGGATGCAAAAATATTTAGTGCAGCACTGCAAGCAGCGCTTCCGGTTAGCCCATAAACCCTATTATCCACGGCAGTATCGAAGCATTTATGCTCCAAACGCGTCGCCAATACTAGGGTTTGACATTTTTAAACAAGTTGAAAAAATTCGCTGTCGTCGCTTCCGCCACCTCTTCAACGCTAATCCCGCGAAGTTCCGCAATATGCTCGGCCACATGTTTTACGTAACCCGGTTGATTCATTTTGCCGCGATATGGCATCGGTGCCAGATAGGGGGAATCGGTCTCGATCAACATACGGTTCAGCGGCACGTATCTCGCCACTTCTTTTAACTCTTTCGCGCTTTTGAACGTGACGATGCCCGAAAACGAAATATAGAAATTCATGTCCATGGCGGCGTCCGCCACAGCTTTGGTTTCAGTAAAACAATGCATCACACCACCCGGCTCGCTCGCACCCTCCTCGCGCATGAGGCGTAGCGTGTCCGCGTGGGCATTGCGAGTGTGAATCACCAGGGGCTTTGCGCACGCCTTTGCAGCGCGAATGTGGATGCGAAAGCGCTCGCGCTGCCAATCCAACGGCTCTTTAAGACGGAAATAATCAAGGCCGGTTTCACCAATCGCAACCACTTTGGGATGTGCCGCTAGGCCAAGCAGCTCTTCTACGGTCGGCTCATGATCATCCACCTGCTCATCAGGATGTACACCCGCAGAACACCAGATATTGGCATTCGCCTCCGCTACCGCGCGAACCGCTGGAAAAGTTTCAAGTGTGGTTGAAATGGTCAGCGCATGCGTGACCGCGTTCTTGCGCATCAGATCGAGAACGCTGCTTTGATCGGCCTGTAAATCAGGGAAGTCGAGATGGCAATGAGAGTCAATAAACATGCTTGTATTATCGCAGGACTGACAACAATGTAACCGTCCATTTATGCGTACGCGCAATTGCCACAAGATGATTATAAAAAAGCGACCATCAGGCAGGCTATTATTTGGAACTATCCTATTTTAGCGAAAACATCCCATGATTGAAATTCACCACCTCAACAATTCCCGCTCACATCGCATCTTGTGGCTGCTGGAAGAAATTGGTCTGCCCTACGAGGTCATTTCATATCAGCGCAACCCAACGACAATGCTGGCACCGCCTGAACTTTATAAAATACATCCGCTTGGAAAATCGCCAGTGATAAAAGACAATGAGTTAGTGATGGCCGAGTCAGGCGCGATTGTTGAATATTTGGTGGGGAAATATGCAAACGGCTTGTTGTCACCCACCATCGACACACATGCCCATGCGAACTATCTTTACTGGTTGCATTTCGCTGAAGCTAGCGCGATGACGCAGTTGGTTTTAAAACTTTATTTTTCACGCCTGCCGACAACACCCCCGCCTTTACTTGCGCGCGTGAATAAACAGATCGGCGAGCAGCTTGACTACATGGAAACCGAGCTGGCAAAAAAGCCATACTTTGCAGGCGAGAAGTTTTCAGCGGCGGATATTCAAATGAGTTTTCCGATTATTGCGGCGACCGCGCGCGGCGGTCTGGACGCATCGCGTCCTCATTTGATGAAATATCTGGCGACTCTCAAAGCACGACCTGCCTTTCACCGCGCAAACGAACGTGGTGGCGAATTAAATATGGGCGCATAGCTAACGCCCTCTGCAGAGCCGCGCCCATACTGGCGTTGGGGCAAGTGTTTTGACCAGCACGTCGAATCAAGTAACGTCATCTTTTAGAATAAGCTTGTTATGCTTTTAATCCTCCAGCGCAAACAAAAACAATCATGTGCGGCCTGAGCGGTTACGTCGTCGGCAGCTCGACACATGCTTACAATCGCACCGACGTGCTGCGGCGCATGAATCGTCGCCTCGCCCATCGCGGGCCGGATGCGGAAGGTTACTTTGAATTCGGGCCCGCGCATTTAGGCCATCGCCGCTTGTCGGTAATCGATATTACCGCCAGCATCCAGCCGATGACGACCGCGGATGAACGTCACACATTGGTATTTAACGGCGAGGTCTATAACTTCAAAAAGCTTCGCCTTGAAATGGAAACTGCTGGACGGGTATTTCGCACCGCCGGTGACACCGAAGTAGTGCTGCAGGCAATCGCGCACTGGGGCGAAGCCTCACTCCAAAAATTTGAAGGCATGTTTGCGTTTGCCGCGTGGGATACCGTCGCGCAAACATTGTTCTGTGCGCGCGATCATCTTGGTGTGAAGCCGCTGTATTATTTTTGGGATGGACAATTATTTGCGTTTGCATCCGAGTTAAAGGCGCTGCTGGAACACCCTCAAGTGACGCGGGAAATTGATCTGGATGCAATGGGATTGTTTTTGGAATGCCAATATATCCCAACGCCGCTGACGATCTATAAAGGCATTCGCAAACTCGCTGCAGGCCATGCGCTGAAGCTTGCAAACGGCAAGCTGCACGAATGGCAATACTGGAATCCAAGTTACTTGGACAAACCGCATTGGACGGAACAAGAATCGTTGGCCGCGCTCGATACCGAGCTGCGCCGCTCAGTCGAATCCATGCTGGTTGCGGATGTGCCGCTGGGCGCATTTTTAAGCGGCGGCATTGATTCAAGTTTGATTGCAGCATTGATGACCGACATTACCGGCAAGCCAATCGAAACGTTCAATTTGGGCTTTCAGAGTAACGACAGGGTAAGTGACGCCACGCAAAGCGAGCA
>JAYVYF010000356.1:0-1870 GCA_043784585.1 Burkholderiales bacterium | reverse complement strand
TTTTTTGACATCCCGGTCGACAATATTTACGCAACCCCGATTTTGCTGGGCGACGTATGGAAGCATGATTACCCGGATTTGATTGTGGTGTCGCCGGATGTGGGCGGGGTGGTTCGCGCCAGAGCGATTGCGAAACAGTTGGATGCGGAATTGGCGATTATTGATAAACGTCGCCCGCGTGCAAATGTATCGATGGTAATGAACATCATTGGCGATGTTGCGGGCCACACGTGTCTCATCATGGACGATATCGTTGATACCGCGGGCACGCTGACAGAAGCGGCAAGAGCGTTAAAAGATCGAGGTGCCAAACGTGTAGTCGCTTACTGTACCCACCCCGTTTTGTCTGGGCCCGCGTTGGAGCGTATTGAAAACTCGGAAATTGACGAGCTCGTGGTCACCGATACGATCCCATTAAAGCCAGAGGCGATGGAATGTAAAAAAATTCGCCAGATTGGTACGGCGGAATTGATGGCAGAAACGATTCGCCGCATTGCAGAAGGTGGATCGGTTAGTTCTCTGTTTACGGATTAAGTTTTTACCAAAACTGTTTTTGCGTGGCAAAAGCAGCTTTGTTTTACCGGGCAGATTGGTCGCGATTTGCTCTTTTAACGCAACACCACAGCGCCGAGCAGTAACGCAGAGCGCATATTTGGAGTCATCATGAAAACGCAATTTAAAGCAGAAACGCGCAAATTACAGGGCACCGGAGCGAGCCGCCGCCTACGTCGCGCAGAGAAAGTCCCCGGCATCGTTTATGGCGGCGGAAAAGACGCCACCGTGATTGAGCTTGATCACAACGAAATTTTCCACAAATTGCGTCAGGAAGCATTTCACGCTTCCATTCTCAGTATGGAGCTTGACGGCAAAGCAGAAAAAGTTTTGCTGCGCGACGTACAAATGCATGCGTTTAAAAACCTGGTACAACACGTTGATTTTCAGCGCGTCGCGGAAGACAAGAAAATCCAGATGAAAGTGCCCTTGCATTTCATTAACGCAGATATTTGCCCCGGCGTAAAAGTTTCCAGCGGAAATGTTTCGCACATCATTAACGAAATCAACATCACGTGTTTGCCAAAAGATTTGCCCAAATTCGTTGAGGTTGATCTTAAAGATTTGGCCGCCGGCCATTCGATCCATATCTCAAATCTGGTCATGCCTGCCGGTGTGACCGCCGTGGTAAAACGTGGCGATGACCCGGCCGTTGCAGCCATCACCATTCCACGTGCCGTAGCGGCTGAAGAGGACGCCAAGCCGACTGTGGCAGCCGCAGATGTTCCGGCTGCCAACCAGAAGGCGAAGGAGGAGGAGAAGAAGGACGACAAAGGCGGCAAAGATAAAAAGTAAAGCCCCTTGCTGTCTCGTTTTATGTTGGGAATGCCCGCTGCCCACAAGGCTGGCGGGCATTTTTATTTGATCGCTCAAATGTCGCGTTTGCGTAAAATCCGCCTACTTTTGACCGGCGCTAGTCAGGTAAAAACCGGTGGCGGAGCCACTCGATTTTTTGGTTAGCGCAAAACCGCACTGTATCCGTGAACTCTCCGATTAAATTAGTTGTTGGCCTGGGCAATCCGGGGCGTGAATATGAACAGACTCGCCATAACGCGGGTTTCTGGTTCGTGGATTTGTTGGCGCGCTCGATTGGCGCCTCGTTTAATAAAGAATCAAAATTCCACGGTGACGTTGCAAAATCAGGTGGAATTTGGCTGGTAAAACCAACCACCTTTATGAATCGTTCCGGCCAATCGGTGGGCGCGTTGGCGAAGTTTTATCAGATTAATCCCGATGAAATTCTCGTTGCGCATGACGAAATGGATTTACCGTCCGGCGGCGTGAAAATGAAAATCGGCGGCGCCGCGGGCAGCAATGG
>JAYVYF010000355.1:0-5064 GCA_043784585.1 Burkholderiales bacterium | reverse complement strand
AGGTCTGTGCTTTGTTTCTGCATTTGTGATCCCCTTGGCTTGTGTGCAATGTTTTTCTGTTGTGCAGTTGGAGGTGAGGGGTTTTTAGAAGTTCCCAACAATGAAACACTAGCACTGGCGCGGCGTTTGAATAACAAATGCGTCAAGGAGGTCTTGCGTAACAGAGTTTTGATCTTCTTGGCCGCGAATCAAAATAAAGCCGTGTTGAATTGCTGCTTCGCTCGAAGCTGCCGCCATTCGCCCGCACGATACGCGCCGCAACCACGGCGCGTGCTTCAACCAGGTCCACACGCACCTCGCCAGTGGATGCACAACAAGATGTCCTGTCGCTGACAAAGCGACGATCATAGAACCGACCGCGGTGGGTAACGCGGCCCCAAATGTGAACATCATGCCGACAGCCCGCTCCGATGCACCTCGCTTCGGTGGAGCCACCTCGTTGCCGGAATGAAGCGCTAAACGCCTTTGCACACTACCGTTAAGGAACCAGCTCAGCGCAGGGATCAGCAACAGGCCCCATCCATTTGAAATGGCCGGCAGATCTTAACGATTAATAATATGGTGACTTACTATGCCGCCATTAGAATATTCCCGTGCGAGATGCGCCAGCGCTAAAACCACCACCAACAAGATGACGTAAAAACGCCATCGCGCAGATTGCTGTTTATTCATATCGCTTGCGCTCCTCGGATACTGATTGAGCAGGTGCTAAAGCAACTCGCTGCTTCCATTTCGCTACGTTTATGCCTTTCGCGATCAGCCACAGGCTAAGCGACAACTCTGCCACCAAGGCGGGTGCTAGGATTGCTGGAAAAATCAGTGCCGCGAATGAAGGTACCAACAGGAGCGCGACGCTGTTGGTGAGATAGCTTAATCCTGCACCAAACATCAGAACACCCAGGATCTTTGGGAAGTAACCGGATTTGTAAATTAGATAGGCGCGAACAAGGCAGGCGACGCCGAAGAAAATAAGCCCGATGGCGAAGCCGTAGCTGTGCGCTTGGATCGCCAAGTAGGCCAGCACATTTAACTGTTCAGGGGAAAATGCGTTTAGATAGCGGGCATCTTTCAGCAGAAATAATGGCAGCACAAGGTTTAATTTGTTCGCCGCCAATACCGCCGTTTGGACTAAATTAATCAAGGTCGCAAACAGGGCGAGGCTCTTGCTCACGGGTTAGAGCAGCAAGTAGAAAATCACAATCACAGGCACATCAAGCACCTGCATCAGCAGATCGCCGACAATGCCTGCGCGCCACAGCAAAGGCGATCCTGCAATCGCGTTTGCGGTCGCCGTCGGATCGCCGGAAATAACCAGTGTTGCTCTGACGAACATTTCTCCAAAGCTGCCCAACACAATAATGGCCAGATACAAGACACCGCTGAAGCGAGCAAAGCGCTGCGGGGAGTGTTCAAAAGACGAGATCATCATTGGGCTCATGTAATCTTATGTTGCCATAATGCGCATGGCGATGGTGTCGTGGATAACCTGCACAATCAGCAGCCAGCGTATGCGGTAAAGCGGCGAGGGCTTCGTGGATTTCCAAGGGGGCAGCGTGGTTTATCGAGCTATCTTAAACTGCTATTTTTTTTGGGCGCGCGCAGGGTTTTCAAAGTTGTGTGCCGCGCAATCGCTTCAAAATCACGATCATTGTGCAGCAAGCTCAACTTGTGTTCGATTGCGAGTGCCGCGATCACCACGTCGTTGCTGCTGCGAATGGTAAGCCCCAGCGCGCGTAGTTTGCGAAAGTACGTCGCTGCCGCTCGCGCCGTGGCGATGCCTCCTGTATTCAGGCAAGTGAGCTGCAGCATGCTTGCCTCAACTTGGACAGCCATTTTTTCAGCCGCGATTCCCTGCGTCACCTCCTGCAATATGCGGTCGCATGTCACTAATTCGGCGCCATCTTGCAGCAGGTCACGAAAGGTGTGGCATGGCCAGTTATCGTTGCCACGAAGCCAGTCAATCCACACGCTTGAATCGACCAAGATCATATAAATTTCTTCGGTCGCTTCGCCAGGGGCTTTTTGACAATAATCGGAACGCGATAATCCGCGCGATCCTGACGCATCTGCGAAAGATTGCCCACCCACTCCACTTTTCCACGCAAGGCAAGAATGTCTTGGTAAGCCTGTGAGCGGGCTAGAAGACGCAATGCTTCTTCCACCGTTTCTTTTTTGGTACTAAAGCCGCCCGCTTTCATGGCCGCGTTCATCAAAGCGTCGTCGATATCGATATTTGTGCGCATGATTTCTGGCTGTGCGATGTGTATAAATATCAGATACTATACACACCGACAGCAAAAGGCAAAGATCAATAATGGCGAGGAGCTTTGAGTGAAATCGCTTGCGAATCGTTGCCTGCGCTAGTTTTGTTATATTGCGCTTTTTTCTGCAGCGCAATTCAGCGCTCTAGCTGTTTCACGTTTTCATCTCTTGCTTTAGTTGCCATTCGCTTTTGATTTACTTCAACCGTGAACTGATGAAGCTCGTCATACCAGGATCTAGCGTAGCCTAAAAATACCAAACCAAAACCAGCTGCTAACCCTGCAAATGTTGCTACGAGTCTTTCCTCTCCCGGGCTTGGGATGACCGTAAGAAAAAGCAGAGTTATGACGCACGAAAGACTTAGTAATCCAATGCGCCAAATTTTTTTCCTCGCTAAATGAATATTTTCAACTAAACGCTCACGCTCGCTTTCTGAGAGACCATCTATTACGATCAGATCGGAAAGTTTTGGCATCGTCAGCATTAAAATCGTCCGCACGAGTGCAAATAGACCTGCCAAGGAACGTAACAACTCTTTTGACGAAAAAAGGTCGGGCCAAATGGGTGAACCCGCCCAGAACGCTGCAGCAAATAATGGCGGGACGAGTAAATACGTTAACTTTTTTATGCGTTAGCTGGGTGAAACAGTCCCGTTCTTAATCCAGTTTAGTAGGCCGTTTGCCATTTCGGCGTAAAGCTCCTCCTCAATCATTTCACCATGTACATCCGTTGAAACGTCAATGTGACCAGATACTTTTAACTCTTTCCCCGTGACAACACTTCCATCGGAAAGTGTGAGTTTTACCTCGTCCTGATCGACGTCGCGCAGTGCGATAGAAAGGTCGTCAAGCAGTTTCATAGACTTTGAAGACTGGGATCTAGAGTGTTTTGGGTAGCGAATCTCGATCCAGACTTCAAGATTGCTTTCAAAGATTCCATCCCTCAAACCCAGCCTTTCATAGTCGCCATCGGCTACAAACGATTTCAGCATTGACATTACAGATCCAGCAGCACCATCAGCACGAAAAATGCTTCGGATCGTTCCAGATTTCGTTGTTTAGGGGGCATTTTCTAATAAGGGCCTTCCAAACAACACACTCTTTACGTGAGACTTTCGAATGCGCTCGTTGGTTGCCTTTTGAGGCTCGTCAGACAGAGCAAGACCCTGATCCGGTTGAAGCAGTTTGGTAGGTTCACGTAGAATCATGCCAGGTGAGTTTCTAAAGACGAAGACCGCAAAAGCGAGCTCTGTGTCATTACGACATGATTATTTTGAACCAAGAAATTTAAAATCCCCGGCGCATAATCGTGCCCGGTCGGAGGCTTAAATTTGTTAATAGGGATTGTCTTTTGCGTGCTGTCACTCAAGAGCGAAGCAGGAGACTTGTCTTTTTGCACAATACTTAGCCGCCCAAAGAAACCTCGCTTTGCAAGAATACCCCAGTCGCTAATAAATCGAATCTCAGTACCCGACGAGTCAGTGGGTTCTCTTCTGTCATGGATGGTAGCTGCCTTAGAGCTTGCGCTAGACAATAGCTGTTCCAGAGTTCGGCTTCCATCTGTATTGTGAAAATGTGCTTTTCTGCACGTGACCGTTTTTCTTATTGGCTTTGTTGCCATTTTGTCTCCAGCTTAATGAGGAACTCAGAGCGAAAGAAACTAGGCCTCATAACAGCGACTCTAAAACGCGATGGTTACTTCCCTACATCTTGTGATAAACCTCCGCTCCCTTTTTCACAAACTCAATCGCCTTAACCTCCATTCCTTTTTGCAACGCATCCGCTTCCGAAACGCCCTGCGCTTTTGCAAAATCACGCACATCCTGCGAGATTTTCATTGAGCAGAAATGCGGGCCGCACATGCTGCAGAAATGCGCCAGCTTCGCGCCTTCTTGCGGCAAGGTTTCATCGTGAAACTCGCGGGCCTTGTCGGGGTCGAGGCCTAAGTTAAATTGATCGTCCCAGCGGAATTCGAAGCGCGCTTTTGACAGCGCGTTGTCGCGCATTTGCGCGCCGGGGTGGCCCTTTGCCAAGTCAGCAGCATGGGCCGCTATTTTGTAGGCCATGATGCCGTCTTTCACATCGTTTTTATCAGGCAAACCGAGATGCTCTTTTGGTGTGACGTAGCAGAGCATCGCGGTGCCGTACCAGCCGATCATGGCCGCGCCAATTGCCGAGGTGATGTGATCGTAGCCAGGCGCGATGTCGGTGGTGAGTGGACCGAGCGTGTAGAATGGTGCTTCGTGGCAATACTTCAGCTGCAAATCCATGTTCTCTTTAATGAGATGCATCGGTACGTGGCCGGGGCCTTCGATCATGGTTTGCACGTCGTGTTGCCACGCGACTTTTGTAAGCTCACCGAGGGTTTTTAATTCGCCTAATTGCGCTTCATCATTTGCATCAAATCCCGAACCGGGACGCAAGCCGTCGCCGAGCGAGAACGTGACGTCGTAGGCTTTCATGATCTCGCAAATATCTTCAAAGTGCGTGTAAAGAAATGATTCTTTGTGATGCGCCAAACACCATTTCGCCATGATCGATCCGCCGCGTGAGACGATGCCGGTCATGCGCGTTGCGGTCATTGGGATATAGCGAAGCAACACGCCGGCATGGATAGTGAAATAGTCCACGCCTTGTTCAGCTTGTTCGATCAAGGTGTCGCGGAAAATTTCCCAGGTAAGGTCTTCGGCTTTGCCGTCAACTTTTTCCAGCGCTTGGTAGATTGGCACCGTGCCAATCGGCACCGGTGAATTGCGGATGATCCATTCGCGGGTTTCGTGGATGTGTTTGCCGGTCGATAAAT
>JAYVYF010000354.1:0-2372 GCA_043784585.1 Burkholderiales bacterium | reverse complement strand
GTCGGCATGGTGGCGGTGGCGATCAAGCAACGAATCAATTTATTTAATGTGGTGGTGATGAGTTGGCTTGTCGGCATTAGTGCCGCCATCTTCGGCATGGTCTGGTATTTCACGAATTTTTTGACCAAGACGGAAATTGAAATCGTCTCTAAAGTCGCCAGCAACCTGATTTTATTTTCAATTATTGTCGGCTTCATCATCGGTGCTCTACGAAAAAAAGTCGATGTTTACAGCGCGTTTATCGACGGCGCGAAAGGGGGCATTCAGACCTCGCTGATGATCATCCCCTATTTGGTTGGCATGCTGGTCGCGATCAGTGTGTTGCGCAATTCAGGCGTGCTGGGTTTTATCGTCTCAGGCTTTACCTGGACATTCACGCAGCTCGGATTCAATACCGACTTCACGCCTGCACTGCCGACGGCACTGATGAAACCGATCAGCGGCAGCGGCGCAAGAGCGCTGATGATTGATGCGATGAAAACCTATGGGGTAGATTCATTCGTCGGCCGGCTTGCGTGTATTTTTCAAGGCTCCGCAGATACCACTTTTTATATTGTCGCGTTGTATTTTGGCTCGGTTGGCATCAAGAAAATTCGTTATGCGATTACATATGGCTTGATCGCAGAATTTGCAGGTGTGGTCGCCGCGGTGGGGGTGGCTTATTTGTTTTTTCATTGATTTCGCCTTGCGTGAAGAGGCGTTTTTTGAAATGAAAAAGTAAAACGCTAATACTAGCGTGTCGTTTCAGCCAAAATAGCTCTAAACGCTGCGCTAGTGCTCGTGCTCGCAATTAAAAAATTAACCATTGTCAAACGAGGTTCAAGTGTCCCGGAACATCACTGTCGCCGCCACACAAATGTCCTGCTCCTGGGATCGCGCTGCGAATATTTCTAACGCCGAAAAGCTCGTCCGGCAATCCGCCGCAAAAGGTGCGCAGATTATTTTGATTCAGGAATTATTTGAAACACCTTATTTTTGCCAAAGCCCAACGCAGGTTTTTTGCAGCTTGTCACCACGGTGGAAAATAATCTGGCGATCGCGCATTTTCAAAAAATTGCGAGAGCGTTAGCAATCGTTTCACCGATCAGTTTCTTTGAGCTGGCAGGCCTTGCGCGATTCAACAGTGTGGCGATCATTGATGCGGATGGCACCAACCTTGGCACGTATCGCAAGAGCCATATTCCGGACGGCCCTGGCTATCATGAGAAATATTTTTTTAATCAAGGCGATACCGGATTTGAAGTCTGGAACACGCGCCACGCCAAAATCGGCTTGGGTATTTGCTGGGATCAGTGGTTACCGGAATGCGCGCGGGTGATGGCGTTGCAGGGCGCGGAGCTATTGCTCTACCCCACCGCGATTGGCACCGAGCCGCACGACCCCACCATCAGTTCGCGCGATCACTGGCAGCGCGTGCAACAGGGTCATGTGGGCGCAAATCTGATGCCGCTGATTGCGAGCAATCGCATCGGTCGCGAAGATCAGGATAATTCGTATATCAATTTTTATGGCTCCTCTTTTATCGCTGATCAGTTCGTTAAAAAAGTGGCCGAGCTTAATGGCGCAGACGAGGGAGTTGTTACCCACACATTCGATCTGGACGAGCTGGAACATATTCGCAGCGCCTGGGGCAGTTTCCGCGACCGTCGCCCGAATCTTTATGGCGCGATAAAAGCGCTCGACGGCACGCTGGAATCCTGAGAATGCAATCGCTAAAAGCCACGCCACGCGCAGATGGCTTTCGCATGCCTGCCGAATGGGAGCCGCATGCGCAAACGTGGATGGTGTGGCCCGAACGTGCCGATAATTGGCGGTTAAACGCAGCGCCTGCGCAGGCCGCGTTTGCTGCGGTGGCGCTGGCGATAGCTAGATTTGAGAAGGTGACGGTTTGCGCATCTACCGCACAATTTTTAAACGCTCGTGCGATGTTAAGTGAAGCCTATATTCGCGTGGTGGAAATGACCACCGACGACGCATGGGCGCGGGACACTGGGCCAACATTTGTCACCAACAACCAAGGCGAAGTGCGCGGCATCGATTGGGAATTTGACGCGTGGGACGGGTTGAATGGCGGGCTGTATTCGCCGTGGGCTAATGATGACAGCGTGGCGGAAAAAATTCTGGAAATTGAACGCTTGGCCCGTTATCGCACAAATGGTTTTGTCCTCGAAGGCGGCTCGATTCATGTTGATGGCGAAGGCACCGTCATCACTACTGAGGAATGTTTGCTGAACAAAAATCGCAACCCGCACATGACGCGGCCAGCGATTGACGAAACGCTTCACCAGTATTTGAATATTGAAAAAGTTATCTGGTTGCCGCAGGGTCTATTCAATGACGAGACTGATGGCCATGTCGATAACTTTTGTTGC
>JAYVYF010000353.1:0-2758 GCA_043784585.1 Burkholderiales bacterium | reverse complement strand
TTACCAGGTTGTAATTCGATGCAATGAATGGTCGACCCAACTGGGATGTTACGCAGCGGCAGGGTGTTACCCACCTTGATTGGCGCATCCGAACCAGACACCACTTGCGCGCCAGCAGAAATACCTTTGGGTGCAATCATGTAGCGGCGTTCGCCGTCGGCATAGCAAAGCAAGGCAATATTGGCGCTACGGTTTGGGTCATATTCGAGGCGTTCAACTTTGGCCGGAATACCGTCCTTGTCGTTACGCTTAAAGTCGATCAAACGGTAATGCTGTTTGTGACCGCCGCCCTGGTGACGGGTAGTGATGTGACCGTGATGGTTACGACCTGCGTTTTTGCTTTGTGGCTCAAGCAAGGCAGCGACGGGTGCACCTTTATGCAATTCCGCGTTAACCACCTTGATCATGCTACGACGACCAGGTGAGGTCGGTTTTGTTTTGACGAGTGCCATTATGCGGCTCCTTCGGCAAAGTTAATATCGCTATCGCCCTTCAGGCACACATATGCTTTCTTGACGTGATTACGACGGCCTTCAAAACGCCCGTGGCGTTTGGCCTTGCCTTTTTGATTAACGATGTTGACGGAGGCAACTTCTACTTTTTGGTCCTTAAACAAAAGCTCAACAGCAGCTTTGATTTCGGCTTTAGTAGCGTCGCGCAACACTTCAAACACCACTTGTTTTTGCTTGTCAGCCACCATCGTGGCTTTTTCTGAGATGACGGGGCGCAAAACAACCGTCAGAAGACGTTCAGCGTTCATGCCAGCACCTCTTCAAATTGCTTGACCGCACCTTTGGTCAAGACGACCGATGGGAAGCGAACCAGACTCACCGGATCAGCATGCTTTGCTTCGAGCACCAGCACGTTTTGCAGGTTGCGCGAGGACAAAAGCAGATTCTCATCCATATTGTCAGTAATAATTAATACGTTCTCCAAACCCATGCTCTTCAATTTCAAAGCTAGCGCTTTAGTTTTAGGAGAATCAAGCGATATGTTGTCGATCACAGTCAGGCGATTTTCACGTACGAGCTGCGAAAGAATAGCAGCCATACCGGCGCGGTACATTTTCTTGTTCACTTTGTGCGAGAAATTCTCGTCAGGTGAATTTGGAAAAATCTTACCACCACCACGCCACAAAGGCGAAGACGCCATACCAGCGCGGGCGCGGCCCGTACCTTTTTGGCGCCAAGGCTTTTTGGTCGATTTCTGAATATCACTACGGCCTTTTTGCGCACGGTTTCCCGAGCGGGCATTGGCTTGATAGGCAGTAACGACTTGATGGACGAGATTTTCATTGAAATCGCGGCCAAACAAATCGGCAGACGCGTCCACGGTACCGTTAGCGGCACCTTTGTCGTTTATGAGCTTTAATTCCATTATTTAGCCCCCTTTTTTAGAGGAGCTTTTGTCGCTGGCGTCAACACGATAGTGCCATTAGTCGCGCCCGGGATAGACCCTTTAACGAGAATCAATTGGCGAGCGACATCAATACGCGCAACTTCTAAAAGTTGTTGAGTACGTTTGACGTCACCCAAATGGCCAGCCATACGCTTACCTGGAAACACGCGGCCTGGATCCTGCGCCATACCGATGGAGCCGGGCACATTATGCGACTTTGAGTTACCGTGAGAGGCACGGTTGGACGAAAAATGGTGACGCTTGATTACGCCCGAAAAACCTTTGCCTTTTGTCGTTCCCGACACGTCGACTTGTTGGCCGACAGCAAAAATTTCCACAGAAACTTTCTCGCCGACTTTCATGTCCGCAAGCTTTTCTGGAGTAACAGTGAATTCGCTTAATACTGACCCTGCATCGACACCGGCTTTAGCGTAATGACCTGCTACTGCTTTGGTCACGCGACTTGCGCGACGGGTACCGAATGCAACTTGAACGGCGGAGTAGCCATCAATTGCGTGGGTCTTGATTTGGGTAATGCGGTTGTCCGACACGTCAAGCACAGTTACGGGAATGGCTGTGCCATCATCCGCAAAAATACGAGTCATACCGACCTTCCGGCCGACGAGACCAAGACTCATCTTCTTTCCTTTCTAGTTTGCCTCGACAGCGTTGCCTAGAGTTACCTGAGCTAACATTGAAGAAGTTCCAGCTACAATTGGCTGGTGATTAATACGTAACGCGGTATTTGCTTTGCCAGTATCTTTTGTACTTGAGGCAAGGAGGCAAGATTATATCCGCCCCCGCAAAAAAGTTCAACTATTTATAACTTGATTTCTACATCAACGCCTGCGGGCAAATCAAGCTTCATCAAGGCATCAACCGTTTTATCGGTTGGATCGATGATGTCCATGAGGCGTAAATGGGTGCGAATCTCGAACTGGTCACGCGACGTTTTGTTCACGTGTGGTGAACGCAAAATATCGAAGCGCTCAATTTTGGTGGGCAGCGGCACTGGGCCACGAACGACCGCACCGGTACGCTTGGCAGTTTCCACTATTTCAAGCGCGGACTGATCGATCAGGCGATAGTCGAACGCTTTCAAACGAATCCGAATTTTTTGTTTGGCGAGTTGTGCTGTTGCCATTGGAGTTCCTTTTAATCGACGTCAAGCTGATAAAACTATTAGCCGAAATTCTACAAACAAAATGTTCAGAAATAAAGGGGGGCAATCAAACGCCGCCCTAAATTCCAAACCGAATTTTTACTTTACGATCTTGGACACGACACCGGCCCCGACAGTGCGGCCACCTTCACGAATCGCGAAGCGCAGCCCGTCTTCCATCGCAATCGGGGCAATCAA
>JAYVYF010000352.1:0-6546 GCA_043784585.1 Burkholderiales bacterium | reverse complement strand
CTCGAACGTTTATCGCGGTCTGCGGCAGCGCTGGGCTTCGCGGTGGATCAGGCGAATATTTTGCAGTCGCTGCAAGCGCATGCAAACGCTCACGCAAATGAGACAAGTCAAGCACGACGCGCGCGGCTGCTGGTCACACGGTCTGGCGCGATCACGATCACCAGCGAAGCGCTTGTTGATGCGCATGTTTCATGGTCAAACCCCGGCATTGGCGGGCCTTTCGGAGCAATAGTGCCGGAAACGGCAAGTCCAATGCGGGGCTTTGCATCGGGGCCCGCTCCGCGACTAGTGGTGCTTGCAGATACGCCCATTGATCGACACGAACGTGCGCTGCATCACAAAACTACTCGCCGCACCGTCTACGACACACATCGCCAACAGCACCCTGAAGCCTATGATGTCTTGCTGTGGAATCAGCAACACGAACTGACTGAGTTTAGCTATGGCTCGCTGGTATTGGAAATCGATGGTGCATGGTTGACGCCAACCTTATGCAGTGGCCTTCTGCCGGGCGTGATGCGTGCAGAGCTAATGGCGCGAGCAGAGATTGTCGAGCGCGTGTTAGTGGTGGACGATTTGGCACGCGCACAATCAATATGGTTTATTAATTCCGTACGCGGCTGGATTCGCGTTGAACTGATCATGGAGAAGAAATAACGTGGATATTATTGCCGCCATTATTTTTGCATTAGCCTTGATTCACACCCTCGCTGCCAAGACGTTTGAGCGGCTTGCAAACCACTATCCCAAGCATGCCGGCTTGCTGCATTTTTTCGGTGAGGTCGAGGCGGTATTCGGGCTGTGGGCGTTCGTGCTGATTATCGCGATGGCATTCGTGGTGGGCGGTAACGATGCGGTCAAATATGCAGAATCGCGGCACTATACGGAGCCACTGTTTGTGTTTGTGGTGATGGTGGTCGCCGCCTCGCGCCCGGTGTTGGAAAGCATTGAAGCGCTGGTGCTGTTGATCGCAAGAATTGCACCCGTACAAAGTGCGGTGGCCCAGGTCTGGCTCGGTCTGGCGCTGGTGCCATTGATTGGCTCGTTGATTACGGAGCCCGCCGCGATGACCCTCGCCGCCCTGATGCTGCTGCCACAGATATTCCATCAGGGCATGCCTGAAAAGTTGAAATACTTGGCACTCGGCGTGCTGTTTGTGAACATTTCAATTGGCGGCACCCTCACCTCGTTTGCGGCCCCACCGGTGCTTATGGTCGCCGCAACGTGGCAATGGGACAGTACATTTATGATCACCCACTTCGGCTGGAAGGCGGCAATTGCGGTCATCGTTAATGCGACTTTCATGACGATTCTGCTGCGTAAACATATTCATATCGCCGGTAAGGGCGCCGATGAGGGCGTGGCCGAGACCGGGCAGCTCAAAGCGCCGCTGCTGGTAAAAATAATTCACCTGTCATTCCTCGCCGCCACGGTGGCATTCGCCCACCATCCGGTTATTTTTTTGGGGCTGTTCCTATTATTTTTGGGCTTTACACAAGCCTATCCGCAGTTCCAGTCAGCGCTGGTGTTAAAGCAAGGCTTACTCGTCGGCTTCTTCCTGGCGGGCCTGGTGGTGCTCGGCGGTATGCAGCAATGGTGGCTGCAGCCCATCGTCGCCACCTTGCAGCCGATCGCATTATTTTTTGCAGCAATCGGTCTCACCGCAATTACCGACAACGCCGCACTGACTTACTTAGGCTCAACCATTGAGGGCATGTCCGATGCGGCAAAATATATGCTGGTTGCAGGCGCAGTCGCCGGCGGCGGTCTGACCGTGATCGCCAATGCGCCCAATCCTGCGGGCGTGGCGTTGTTAAAGAGCGGCTTTGAGGACGAATCGATTGGCATGGCCGGTTTATTGCTGGGTGCTGCGATTCCCACCATAGTCGCGGCGGCTGCATTTCTTGTTTTGTAGTACAAGGCAAGAACGAAGCAAGAATGAAACAGCAGACTTTTTGAGCTTGCCTAAATTAGGACGAAATGCAAACACCCGAACCGCATGACCTGAACATTGTTTCCGACATCATCTGCCCGTGGTGCTACATCGCCAAAAAACAACTTGCCTCGGCACTTGCCTTAGGGTTCGAAACCACGCAATTAGCCCTGCATTTTGATGTGGCCTGGCGGCCATTCGAACTCAATCCCGATATGCCCATCAGCGGCGTGGATCGAGTGAGCTACCGCACTCAAAAATTTGGTTCATGGGAACGCTCGCAGGCGCTTGATGCAGATGTCGCCGCGGCGGGCAAACGGGTAGGGATCAACTTTCGGCATGATTTGATGACCCGCACGCCAAACAGCTTCCAAGCTCATCGCTTGATCCTGCTGGCCGGGCGTGATGATAGGCAAAATGCGGTGGTGGATGCATTGTTCAAAGCCTACTTCACCGAGGGGCGCAACGTGGGCGAAACGTCGGTGCTGGTAGAAATTGCGGCGGAGGCAGGGCTTGACGCTGAGCGGGTATTGAAATTTCTGCACAGTAATGTCGGCGTAGACGAAATCCGCAGCCAGGAGCAATCCGCAATGAACGCCGAGATTTCGGGTGTCCCGACATTTATGCTCGATGGCGAAGTCATTTTTTCGGGCGCGGTGGGGGCTGAGGCAATGGCGACGTATTTTCAAAAAGCCCTCAAGAAATAAAATGTTTTTCTTATTCAAATTTGCTAGGAGCTAAAACATGATTCGCTTCGCCAAATTCGCTGCATTCTTTTCGATTTTCCACGCCCTCCCTGCGGTCGCTGCCGCCGACGTATTGAGCACCATCGCCGAACGCTCGGCATTCCAAAAAACAGGCCGCTATGACGAAGTGATTCAGCTTTGCGCGGCCTATCAAAAAGCCTATCCGAAACAGGTGCGATGTATTGAATTTGGCCGTACACCCGAAGGCAGGCCGATGATGGCGCTGATCGCCACGCGCACCGGTGCCTTCACACCAGCGGAAGCGACGAAGCGCAACATTCCGGTATTGTTGGTGCAAGGCGGCATTCACGCGGGTGAGATTGACGGTAAGGATGCAGGATTTTTAGCGTTGCGTGAAACCTTGGAAAATAAGGCAGCGGCGGGCGCGCTGGATAAACAGGTGCTGATTTTTGTACCTGTTTTTAATATCGATGGTCACGAGCGATTTGGTAAATGGAATCGTCCGAATCAGCGCGGGCCGGTGGAAATGGGTTGGCGTACGACGGCGCAAAATTTCAACCTGAATCGCGACTACGTCAAGGCGGATGCGCCCGAAATGCAGGCGATGCTGCGACTGGTGAATGCATGGGATCCGCTCGCCACTATCGATTTGCATGTGACCGATGGCGCGCAGTTCGAGCATGATATTTCCATTACCGCTGAGCCCGTGCATGGTGGGGATGTAGAACTGCGTAATTCGGGCACGGCGCTACGAGATGCGGTGATCAGCGATCTGGCCGCACAGGGCTCGCTGCCGCTGCCGTTCTATCCTTCGTTTGTGGTCGATGATGACCCGGCATCAGGATTCACGGATGGCGTCGCGTCACCGCGCTTTTCCACCAGCTATTTCCTCACACGCAATCGCATTGGCATGTTGGTGGAAACGCATTCGTGGAAAGATTACCCAACGCGTGTGCGCATTACGCGCAATACGGTGGTGTCAATACTTTCGCAAATCGCAGCACATGGCGATGGCTGGCTTAAGGCCGCAAAGTCAGCCGATGCGCGTGCGGCACGGGTCGCAGGCAAAGTTGTTGTGCTGACTTACAAGACCACTGACAAAACGCGCATCATCGATTTTAAAGGTTACGAATACACCCGCACGATGTCGGATGTTTCGGGTGCCTTGATGACACGTTACGATGAGAAAAAACCGCAAATCTGGAAGCTCGCGTTACGCGATGACATCCAGCCCGATCTTTTAATCATCGCGCCCAAAGGCGGTTATATCGTGCCGGCTGCACATGCCGCTGTGGTCGCTGCAAAATTGGCTCATCACGGTATCGCGTTTCGCACATTGACAGAGCCGATCGTAAATGCTGCGTTGGAAACTTTTCGCGCAGATGATGCAAAACTTGCCACGGATTCGTTTGAAAGCCATCAGCGCTTGAGCGTGCAAGGCACGTGGAAAACTGAGAATCGCGAGGTGAAAGTCGGCAGTTTATTTGTGCCGATTGCGCAGGCGAAATCGCTGCTGGTGATGTCGCTATTTGAGCCGCTCGCGCCTGATTCGCTGCTCGCCTGGGGTGAATTTAACAATGCGTTCGAGCGCAAGGAATACATGGAAGCCTATGTTGCGGAGGATGTTGCACGCGAGCAGCTTGCGGCTGATCCCACACTTGTCGCCGCGTTCAAAAACAAACTCGCGACCGATGCTGATTTTGCGAAAAGCCCTGTTGCACGATTGGAATTTTTTGCACAGCGACATTCATCGTGGGACGACCAATTCAACCTTTATCCGGTGATGCGGATCGGGGCGGTGCCGAAATAGTCGGGAGGCCTTAAAAACATTGAATACATCACTGACGGGCATTTTTGCGGGCGCCCGTCAAATGGTGCGATGCAAACGAGAGCGAATTTAGTCGTACCGCAAGTTTCAGGAATCCCTTAACCAAAGCCCTATCCATCGTGAAGCTTTGCATTCAGCTTCATTGCAACAGCTTTAAACTCACAATCGCAGGCGGTGCATTCACTGTCCCGCACCAGTTGAAGAACATGCAGCGAATCGGCTTCGTACTCATTGCCTGCCAGTAGCGACTCAGCTTCTCGGAGTATTTTGTAGGCCACGTCAAACGAAATAACACCGCGGCGCGCATAGCCCGCAAGAATATTTCTAAATTCGCTACGCCAAAGTGTGAGGATCATCCATTGTGGTTCTTTGACAAGCAGCGCTTCAGCAGATGGGGTGTGGAGACCGTGGATGAAAAGATAAGCTAAAACATGGGTGTGCAACACAATCATGGACGGTGATCACGTTTAAATTTGTCGACTAGGCAATGGTCGAGTTTCTTGGTGGCGCCAGTACTGCCAGTACCGCCTACACCACGAACCGCGCTAACGCGGGCCAGTCGTTCGGCTGAGCTTACTGGTCTAGGTACGAGTACAGTTTCGAGGCAGACGAGTGCTTCGTTGTTCATGCTGGGCCGGTGAATTTCAGCAGATGCTTTTAAGCGGTCATAAACAGCATCCGGAATATTTTTTAGTGTGAGCGTTGTCGGCATAATGCCTCCTAACCAGAATGCAACCATGATGGTTATATTCGACGGCACGGTCAACTTGACCCTAGATAGGCATTAACCTCTCCGCAACCCCCCCGCTCTCAATCAAGCCCGCCAATTCATCTCGCAATCGCGCGCTCTCCGCCATGGCGAAGCGCCAATATTTGAGCCGTCCTTCGTAGTCGTTGGCGAAGCGTTTGAAATCGTTGCGGTCGGGGAGTTTTTTCAGCGGTAATTGCGCTAGATATTCTTGGCTGGGGCAGATGAGGACGACGTTATCGAGTGAGTCACCAGACGCTTTTCGCCAAGGCAACATTTTGTCGAGCCAGCCAGGGACGATTTTGTTGGTGAAGTGGGGATAGAGCACGAGGCCATTCGTGTGGGCATAGGGCAGGTGCAGGTGATAGTCGATCAAGCCGCCGTCCCAATAGGTGCCGTCTGATGCGCCCTCGATACCTGAAACGCCTTCGAGCACGAGCGGAATAGAGCCGGTGGCAATGAGCACGTCGCGGAAATTGTTTTCGGTGAGGGTGGCGTATTCGGTTTTGAAAGGGTCATTTTTGAGCGACTTGAAAAAGGGTTCCATTCCTGAATCGCCACTATTGGCGGGCATTTTCAGCCTATTTTGCTCTGCAACAGCCGCCGCTCGCGGGGTTTTAAATTCAGGATAAAACCAGGTACGATCCAAAAAATGTCGTAGATGTTTGCGCCCAGCGGCGTTCGCAAGCGCGGCCAGCATATAGCCGGCATGGGTACGGCCACGCTGCTCGCGGGCGAGAATACCTTTGCCACGGACCGCTAATACGTTGAGGCGATAGTGAGGATGCGAGAGCACATCGGCAACATGGTCATCGAATAAAAAGTCAATTAATTTACGCGCATCCGCCGTAATGGTCGTGGCCGTCACGTTCTTTCCATATCGGGTTTCGCTATAAGTTTTGGCAAAAAGCGCCAGGGCTTTGCGCGTTTCATGCGCTGAAAATTTTCCATTTTCCACACCGCGGCAAACCGACGCAAACCGCCACGCGCCAATCGAGGCGCCGATAAGTTGAATCGGATTCTTACGCACACTGAAACCTTGCGGCAAAAACTCGGCGAACAGCCATTCATCAAGCTTGGCAAGTCCCAAGCCTTTGGGACCACCCGCGGCACCGGGAACGATATCAATATCCGCGGCGCGCAGACCGTGTGCACGAATATGTTTGATCGCGCGCGGACCGGCCAGAATTTCCAGGGAATGCTTAATTTTCATCACATTTGTGTTTAGCTTTTATCGCGTTTGCTTTGTACTTTGTCACCGTATTTTCCAGCATTGGCGGACTAAACTTCAATCTTGAAATTTTTTGCGAAAGTTACTTCACCATGTCTT
>JAYVYF010000351.1:0-1974 GCA_043784585.1 Burkholderiales bacterium | reverse complement strand
AAGACATTATATTTGTGACCAATCTCATTCAAGCCTGCAAAGAATTGATCGTGCCGTGCGTGTACATTGGCCAGCGTCTCGGGCGCACTGATGATGTCTAGTACTGCCACGCTAACCGCGCAAGCCAGCGGGTTCCCGCCATAGGTGGTGCCATGTGAACCCACGCCAAGATGCTGCGCAATCGCAGCCGTGGTCAGCATCGCGCCAATCGGAAAGCCGCCGCCCAGACCTTTGGCAGAGGTCAAAATATCGGGTACCGCGCAACAATTCATGTAAGCAAAAAGTGACCCCGTCCGCCCTGCTCCGCTTTGCACTTCATCAAAAATCAGCAGTGCATGGTGTTGATCACATAGCTCGCGAACCGCATGCAGAAAATCCTTGGTCGCCGGCGTGACGCCACCTTCACCCTGAATTGGCTCGATAATCACGCAGCAGGTTTTGTCAGATACTGCCGCCCGCATCGCCTCGATATCGTTGTAAGGGACATGTTTGATCCCCCCCGGCAATGGTGCAAATCCTTGCGTGTACTTAGGCTGCCCACCGACACTCACCGTAAACAGCGTGCGCCCATGAAATGAATTCAGACATGAAACAATTTCAAATTTTTCGGTTTCGCCGTGGGTAGCATTGGGGGATGGAAATTTATCTGATGCCCATTTGCGTGCAAGCTTTAGCGCCGCCTCATTTGCCTCAGCCCCTGAATTACAAAAAAATACCCGCTCCGCAAATGTTTTCTCAACCAGCGATCGCGCCAGCGCCAGCGTCGGCTCGTTGGTCATCACGTTGGCCACATGCCACAACTTTTGGGCTTGACTGACGAGCGCCGCAACGACGCTGTCGTGGGCATGTCCGACTGAGCTGACCGCAATACCGCCCGCAAAATCAATGTATTCGCGTCCGGTCTGATCCCACACGCGTGAACCTTTGCCGCGCACCGGAATAAAAGACGCGGGTGCGTAATTTGGCACCATCACTTCATCAAAAGTAGCGCGCGTAATCGGCATGTTGTTTGCATGAGTTGCGTGCGCGCCAGTAGCGTTTGAAGGGTGACTTGAGCACTCGGACATGATTGACTCCATTAAATATTTCCAATATCGCTATTTTAGGCTGGATATTTGTAATAAACATATCAACAAAGCGACGCTGGCTTATATGTTGGCTTGCGGTTGGAGCCTTTGATTAGTCATTAGGGGGCTGTTGATAAAGCGCTGGGGGCGTTGATCGCAAGGCGCAATCCCGAAATGGTGGCGATACGCGCTTGAAAAATGCGGGCCTGATGAAAATCCGCACGATAGACCAATTTGTAAAATTGATTGACTGGTTTGCTGCAATAACTGTCGCGCCCGTACCAGACGCCGCTCAGGGTAATAATGTGAGGGCAGATTATTCAGATATTGTTTGAAAAGGCGCTCCCGTTGCCGGCGTGAAACTCCCACCAACCGCGCTATTTCCTCGGTCGGCAGCGGTGCTTCATAGTTGGCCTCCATTAGCGACACCACTTCGGTCAATTTTGGCTGCCCGCCACCAATTCTGGCTGCAAGCGGAACCCGTTGATGCTCTTGGTTGCCGCGCTGGCGCTCATGCCCAAAATAATCGAGTACTTCAGCGATCAATTCTTCGCCATGTGCCGCACCAATCCAGGCCAGGATCATGTCAAAACTAACAGAACCAATGGCACAGCTGAGGCGTTCGCCATCGATTTCATAGACAGCACCACGCCGCTAGCTCTGTCGACCCGGACGTCGCCGACACCGACGCCAAACCCGGCATTGTCCACAACTAAAGCGTCAACACCAATAAGCTACCGATCGTATAAACATTCGCCCGACTGGGCATACGCTTGATGCAGCGCATCAACAGCACCACTCAAGGTCACCAGTGAGAAATGTGGCAGCAGCAGAAAACCAACGCTGTGCTTATTTTTAGGTGGGTTCAGGAACAAAGCGCTGACGTGCAATTAATTCGAGGCTTACT
>JAYVYF010000350.1:0-2138 GCA_043784585.1 Burkholderiales bacterium | reverse complement strand
CAAGCATGATTCGCCCCATCACATGTCGGCGAAAATCTCCTGATACATAGCCGATTCGCAGACGCTCACCCTTGGCCCGACGCGGCAGGGTCGCCACCGGCGCTGGGCTCGCCTTTAAAGTCGCTTCATCATATCGGCGATAGCAGTTAAGAAGATCTTTGCTGTCAATATCAAAGTATTGCAGCATGCCGAGGATAGGGGCCAAGGCTTCGGGTGCGGCGATTTCGAATGGCCAGTCGATGGCGAGTTTTACATAGTTTTGCGCTTTGGTAACATCCCCCAGATAGCGTGACATTGCCAAGCCGGCTGCGGTCAGCGCAGGCGATCGACCTACCGCGATTTCCCACGCTAAAAATGTTTGAATTGCCTCTTCCTGACGGCGCAACCCCAGCAAAGCCCGATAAAGTGCGTCGCATGCCTGGTCGTCTCTTGGATTCGCCGCCACCGCAGCGCTCAGCGACTCAACGGAGGCGGTCATCTGGCCGTACGCTTGCTGGATGAGCGCCATGTTGTAGTGGGCTTGTGCAAGATTGGGCTCAAGCGCAAGCGCGCGCTGATAGGCGGCAATCGCCTCCTGATCGCGTTCAAGTGCTTGCAGCACAATCCCCATGTTGTTGAAGGCCTGTGCAAAATCAGGCTTGATTGCGACCACTCGCTGATACGCAATCAGGGCATCAGGCAAGCGATTGAGACTTTGAAACACGAGCCCAAGATTGTAAAAGGACGGCCAGTGCTGAGGTGCATGCTGCAGCAACACCAGATAGCTCTGCGAGGCTTCGACCATTTTGTTTTCACGTTGAAGCGAGAACGCATGGGCATACAAGGACTCCAGCGACTGCGCTGCCTGGTTGGGCGTGGGAGAGGTCATAACAGAGGTAGGAATCGCGTTCACTTGTTCACGTTTTAAAATTATGGATGTGACGCATCAGAGTCAGTTTTTACCGTTTCCCATGCATGATCAAGGCGCACAAAGCCATGATCTTTGGTTTCGCCAACGACACTGAATTCTTCAAATAGCGTATCAAATAGCCTAAGGCCATACTGGTCAAGAGTGTGCGCGCGGAAATGATAGCGGCCCGGCAACAACGGGGCCGATTGGAGCACGAAACGAAACCCAAAGCGGTTTTTTTCTAGTCGGGTCGCAACGAATCCGCTCTCGTTTGAAAAGGTACCGAACACGGGCGTGCCGTCGATTCGCACTACGCTGGCGCTCAGCACGGTTGACTTGTCATCGGGCGAATAAAAAGTACCCGACAACGCGATGGCATCTCCGGTTTTAAAATGTGTTTGCGCGATCGCTGCGCCATTTTCAACCTGTAGCGCTTCCAGATACGGATGCGTTGCGTGTTGCGCGTTTGGGCGAGACTGCGGATGGTTTGCGTTGGCGGCATTGCTTTTCTGCTCGTGGTAAGCAAGATAAGCTTGCGTCACAGGAAAACAGTCACCGTGCTGTTGCGCCCGTCCGTGGTGAATCCAAATCGCTTTTTCGCACAGCGACTGGATGTGATACATGCTGTGCGAACAGAGAATCAAGGTGCCGCCGTTGTTTCGATACTCGTCCATCCAGCGCATGCATTTTTTTTGAAACGACTCATCGCCGACGGCAAGAACTTCATCGGTGACCAGAATATCCGGGGTGAGGGCCGTTGAGATGGCGAAGCCGAGGCGCACCACCATACCTGATGAATATGTTTTTATAGGCTGTTCGATGTGGTCGCCAATATCGGCGAAGTCAAGGATAGCGTCGAAACGCTTGTGGGTTTCGGCACGTGTCCAGCCCATTAAAGATGCGGCCAGATAAACGTTTTCTCGCCCGGTGTAATCAGGATGAAAGCCGGTGCCTAATTCAAGTAATGCCGCTACCCGTCCTTTGAGCTGTCGGGTGCCGGCAGTAGGTTTAACCACGCCCGCGATGATCTTCAATCTCGCTGCCCATGGCCGGCGAGCTGGTGGCGCTCGGCCGCACGGCCGAGGAGCTGCGCGTCGACGTGGCGGCGCGACTTACGCGCTACGTGTCCGACCCGGTGGTGTCGGTGATGGTCAAGGAGGTGCGCGCGGCGCGCTTCTTCGTGCTCGGCGAGGTCGCCCATCCCGGCGCCTTCCCGCTCGCGACCGGCACCACCATCCTCCAGGCGATC
>JAYVYF010000349.1:0-1971 GCA_043784585.1 Burkholderiales bacterium | reverse complement strand
GCCTCGTCATCCGGCAAGGCCAGCAGATTGATCCGCCAGCGCAACAAGAACAAGGGAACAACGGCCGCAAAAATAATCGGAAACGCTAACAAAATATCGCGCGCAGTGACGCTGGCAAAACTGCCCAACAGCCAATAAGTGATGGCGGGCAATTGATTAAATGGATCAGCCAGATATTTGGTGAGCGCAATGCCCGAACCCAATAATGAACCAATTACCACGCCCGTGAGCACCAGCGTAAGCACGGGATCGTGCCCGCGAATTTTGTTGCCCACCCAAAAAATAATGGCCACCGCAAGCAAGCCTCCTGCAAACGCCAAGCCTTGAATCGCGACCAACGGCAGCGATAAAAAAATGCCGGTCACTGCACCCAGCGCCGCGCCACTCGACACGCCCAGAATATCGGGAGACACCAACGGATTGCGAAACAGGTTCTGAAACGCTGCGCCTGCCGCAGCGAGCGCAGCACCCACTATGAACGCTGCGGCAATACGCGGGCCGCGAATCTCAAAAAGCACAATATTTGCACTACTGACCGGCGCGCTTAATCCGGCAGACAGCTTCGCCCAACCCAGCGATGCAATTTCGGCCAGAGAGATTGGGAATTGGCCCACGGTGAAGGCGAATGGAATCAGCAGCAACGCACTGACAAGGGCGATCGCAAAAATGAGCTGGGTGCGGGAATTGAAGTGTTGTCCGGCACGGGCTTGACCACGGCCCGCTAGGTGGCGTAAGAGCAAAAAGATTTTCAATTTATGAGCGATGCAAGCGTAAACAACATGTCAGGCATTCCATACTACTTTGCCCAGTTCGCTCACATCGTAACCCGATAACTCGCGCGCGTACCGGCGGAAAGTGTCGGTGTGCGTAAAGGCGAGCAACACTTGCATGGGCGATTCAAAAAAAGCGCGACGATTTACCACCAGATCAAGCTGCTCGGTGGCCAGCGGCACAAAACCCAGATGAAACTGGCGCGCCACGGCTCGTATGGCCAAACCTGCATCTGCTTTGCCGTCAAGAATCGCCGCCGCAATATCGCTCTCATTCAAGGCCGCAAATTTAACCACGTTTAAGTCAGTTAATTTCATTCGTGCCTGACCCAGCAACTCCAGCAGCAAAAGATAGCTGCCCGCATCCGGCTGGCGCGGAATCACCCGTGCTTTTTTGGTCAGCAAATCGGGCAGCGACATTATGTTGAGCGGGTTATTACTTGCGACCACCAGGCCCTGCTCGCGGCTGGCCCATTTCACGAGCACCACATCCAGATGGCTGAGGCGTTCACTCACCACACTCCGGTTACGATCCGAGCCTTTGGTCGGCGGTAAATGAATCGCCGCGGCCGAGGCTTCGCCCGAGAGCATGCGATCAATACCATCAAGACTGCCGTAAGCCAGCGCCGCCAGCCCGCAACGCGATTCGCGCACCGCCCAATCAAGCAATGGATCGTGACTGCCGGCAATCACCGGTGCCAGGCGGGTAATACTGCGCGCAGGCGTGCCGCCCATGTTGCTGCTTACCCAATCGTCAATCCGGGCACGCGGAAAAAGCAGCTTGCCAGACACGCGCGAGTGCGGAATTTTATCGCGACTGACGAGATCGTAGATTTTCCGCTCTCTTAAACGCAAGTATTCCGCAACTTCCTTGGTGCTCATGAGTTGACGCATGGCCGAGGCTGTCTTTCACGATGTCGTGTAAAAGAACTGCATTTTACTGCATAGAATTGCAAACATTACGGATTTAGGAAGTTGTGCGGGGCAAACCCCTGCGCCAGACCTATACTCATCGCATGTCAGAGTTTACGCAGGGTTTCAGCACCGCAGTTGCGCTAATTATCGCCACGAATAGCGAATTATTCGCCATCATTTGGCTGAGCTTGAAGGTCAGTAGCGCAGCAGTGTTGATCGCATCCCTGTTAGCGCTGCCGTTCGGCGCGTGGCTGGCACTGAGCTTTTTTCCGGGGCGCCAGATCGT
>JAYVYF010000348.1:0-8224 GCA_043784585.1 Burkholderiales bacterium | reverse complement strand
CGCCCAGCTCAGCCACCCGAAAAGCCAAAAGGCCCGCCCCGCGGTAATTTGCGCATCATCAAATAAAGTGATTTTGGGGTTTACTTGATGACGTAAGCGATGCGATGGGTTAGCAAGCGTAGCAGCGAAAGCAAATCTCGATATGGGGCGGTTGGCACTTTAAACAGCGCTTTGATACGCTTTCGATATTCGATCGTGCATAATAATATTTGACATCACTCGTTGAGTCCGTTCATGTCCATTACCGTTGCCGAATTGCTCAAAGATAAAGCCCGCCAGTCCGTCGGTGGCATCTTATTTTCTGTTACGCCAGAAGCGCCCACTGCTGATGCCGTCGCGATGATGCTCGGCAATAAAATCAGTTCCGTGGTCGTCAAAGAAAACGAAAATATGGTGGGCCTGATTACGCTGCGCGAATTGCTGCAAGGCCTCAGCGACCATGGGGACGCGCTACTCACCGCCACTTGCGGTGCGGTGATGAAAAAGAACCCGGCCGTTGCCAGGGTCGACGATACTGCTGATCATCTGCGCGGCCTCATGACCGCGCTGCATATCACCCATGTACCGGTCATCGATGCTAAGAAATTGATCGGTATTCTGTCGTTCCACGACATCGCCCGCAGCACCATCAAGGACGCCGACTTTGAAAATAAGCTGCTCAAACAATACATCAAGCATTGGCCTGAATAGGCTGGCGTGATCAGCGGCAAGCGCGTTACTCTTTTGGGTAGAAAATCGAATTGATTTGCCCGATTTGCCCGCGAATTGATGGCACTCGCGTAGAACTCCATCGGCAGGTTGCAATTATTTTTTTGGTTTGCGCGGTGCCAGATGGTTGCGAGCAACACCGAAAGCATAGGCCGCCGCAAGTTCAGCAATATCGGCAGCACCATCCGCCACTAGATTTTGTGGGCGTGCAAGTGTGGACTCCAAGATGTTTTCATCACGTATTCCTGGCGGGTCTCCGTGTTCGGCCCACTGCTCGTCATGGGCCGCAAGAATAACGGCGCGATGAACCCAGATAACTGACATCAATGAGCAATCGTTATTGGGCCAGCTGGCGCAGCACATCGCGATAATCTTTCATCACTTTACGCGCCATTGTCATTTGATCTTTAAACATTGGATCATATGGCGTCAGCGCGATACCGTCAGGCGTCTCGGTAACGTAAACCGCATCACTTTTTTTAACTTCAGTTTCGTCATGATTTCTTCCGGGAAAATGACGCCGACTGAATTACCAATCTGAATGAGTTTAAGCGCTTGCATAGCGCTCCCCTGCGGATAATGAGAAGTTATAACAATCGTTATAAAGCGCTTATCAAATCAGCCTTCATAATTTCACCTGCCGGTGCCAACACAAGCCATTTGCCAATTCAGGTGCTGCAGATTCCAAATGCAGCACGCGACGGCGTCGAGCGGCAAAAATTTTGGGGCAGTTCGCATCGATTCGCAACTGGAATCAAAATATCTCGATGCCATGCAATCAGCCAGTTAGCGTCAGTGCGTTTATCAAATAGCGTTGCCTTGTAGGCAAACGCATTGCAGCCGAGCGTTGCAGAAATCAGTTTCACTAACGCCGTATGTGCTAACAATTGAATGACCGCAGGGTGGTCAATTTGATGTCGTTGTCCCGCGCGATTTTCTTGCGGATCAAGTTGCATGCTTATATTTCTACAAGCTTCGGCATCAATTGGTGAATCGGAATAGAAAATCCATCACGCGCAAAGGCCTCTGCATCAAATTCCAACTAAACCCGATCCTTCAACTTAGCAAACGCCGCCGCCATCGCACCATTCTGCGGCGTTGCGGGAGCAGAACTCAAGGCAGGTCTTGCCAATTGGGCATTTTTTGGTCGGAAAACCGCCCCAGTGCTAGTGTTGATATTCGCATTCGTGCTCCCACTTCTTTGCACAGCCGCATCATTTAACCGCATCGTCAACGCCACGCGATTGCGTTTCGCATCAACTTCTACTACTTTCACTTTCACCACTTGTCCGGCCTTCACGACATCGCGTGGGTCTTTAACGAATTTTTCGGCGAGTGCGGAGATGTGAACCAGACCATCCTGATGCACGCCGATATCGACGAACGCACCGAATGCCGCGACGTTGGTGACGACGCCTTCGAGGATCATGCCGGGCTGCAGGTCGGATAATTTTTCCACGCCGTCTTGGAACGTGGCGGTCTTAAATTCGGGACGTGGATCGCGGCCGGGTTTTTCGAGCTCTTTCAAAATATCGGTGATCGTGGGCACGCCGAATTTTTCGTCGGCGTATTTTTCGGGTTCAAGTGATTTCAATAATCTGCCGTCGCCCATCACTGCTTTCACGTCCTTTTGAATGTCAGTCAGAATTTTTTCTACCAGCGGATAAGCTTCAGGATGCACGCTCGATTGATCGAGTGGATTTTCTCCATTAGCGATGCGCAAGAAACCCGCAGCCTGCTCAAATGCCTTGTCGCCCAGGCGAGGCACTTTCTTCAACGCTTCCCGCGATTTGAATACGCCGTGGGTATTTCGATGCGTGACGATATTTGCCGCCACCGCGGCCGATAGGCCAGAAACCCGCGCCAATAGGGCGCTTGAGGCCATATTCACATCCACGCCCACCGCGTTTACGCAATCTTCCACCACCGCTTCAAGGCTGCGCGCGAGCTGGCTCTGATTCACGTCATGTTGATATTGGCCAACGCCGATAGACTTCGGATCAATCTTCACCAGCTCCGCCAACGGGTCTTGCAAACGCCGCGCAATCGACACCGCACCGCGTAAGGAAACATCCAGGTCCGGCAATTCCTTTGACGCAAATTCAGATGCGGAGTACACCGATGCGCCCGCCTCAGACACGACAATTTTTGTCATCGGCTGATCGGGTAGAAGTTTGATGAGATCAGCGGCGAGCTTATCGGTTTCACGTGATGCAGTGCCGTTGCCGATTGAAATCAAATCCACGCTGTGCTTTTTCGCCAGCACCGCCAAGGTGCGCAACGAGCCTTCCCAATCGCGACGTGGCTCGTGCGGATAAATCGTGGACGTCTCCAGCACCTTGCCGGTGTTATCCACCACCGCGACTTTGCAGCCCGTGCGAATACCGGGATCAAGCCCCATCGTCGCGCGCTGCCCTGCCGGGGCAGCGAGTAATAAATCTTTCAGGTTTTGCGCGAATACATTAATGGCTTCTACTTCTGATTTTTCCCGAAGCGCGGACATCAACTCAGTTTCCAGATGCAGTGAAATTTTCACACGCCACGTCCACCGCACCACTTCGGTCAGCCATTTGTCGGCTGGGCGGCTCTTGTTTACGATACCCGCACTGCCCGCGACCATATCTTCAATCGGATTAAACGGCGCGCTCCATGAAGGTTTTTCTTCTTCTGAATCGAGGCGCAATGCGACCGTTAAACAACCTTCGTTACGCGCCCGGAAAAGTGCCAATGCCCGGTGGGAAGGAATCGTTTTCCACGTTTCGGAGTACGCGAAATAATCGGAGAACTTTGCGCCCTTGTCTTCCTGACCCGCGATCACTTTCGATTCGACGACACCGTGCGCCACCAGATAATCGCGCACCCGGCCAATCAAACCCGCCTGCTCTGAAAATCGTTCCATCAAAATTTGTTTGGCCCCTTCGAGTGCTGCCTTTACATCCAGCACCACAGTATCTTTTTCGTCCGCCTTCGCAGGTTCCGTGCGCAAATATTTTTGCGCTTCAGTTTCCGGTATCAGCATCGGGTTCGCCAGCAAATCGTTTGCGAGTGGCGTAAGCCCTGCCTCTTTGGCAATCTGCGCTTTGGTGCGGCGTTTTAATTTATACGGCAAATACAAATCTTCCAGCGTAGTTTTATCCTCTGCTGCCTCCACGCTTTTTTTCAATTCCGGCGTCAGCTTGCCCTGCTCCTCAATCGAATCCAGGATCGCCGCGCGACGATTTTCCAACTCACGTAGATATCGTAACCGCTCTTCCAATAAGCGCAGCTGAATATCGTCGAGCCCGCCCGTGGCTTCTTTGCGATAACGGGCGATGAAGGGCACGGTAGCGCCTTCATCGAGAAGCGCTACGGCGGCGGCAATTTGGATGGGCTTAGCGGCGATTTCAAGGGCGAGGCGGGATTCGATGGAGGGAAGCATGAGACTTTCAATAATTAAAACGGATAAAAAAGAACCAAGATGTTACGCGAGGGGACGTATACCGCACAAAATTGTGGTTCGCCATTTAGTGGGCTTCCCGGAGGGGAAAAAGCTGAAGATGCTTATCGATGCAAGTGCCGCGAAATAAAATCCACATCAGCGAAGCGCAGTTTAGAGAGTCATTTTTATATTTTAAGAATAACCACCCATTGTCGCGCCGTTAAAACCTGACATATCCCTATTCCCCGCACGATGATGTATCGATGATGTTGACGCCGAGGAAAGTTCTTGCCTTATCGGCAAACATCGTTCGAGCTACTTATCGCTAAAACAGGGCAAACAGAAAAAAGCTAAAAATTCATCCTTGCTGAAACAAGAACTGTGCGACCCGGCAGGCGATAGAGTTGTCCCTCACCCAGCTCACTAACCGCCACGGGGTCGCGGCGATTTGAAATATTATAAGCATCTACGCGTAATTCCCATGTCGAGAAGTGATAGTTAGCGCCCGCGTCCAACGTTGCATATGAGTGCGCGCGAGCAGTGTTTTCCCGATCCAGATATCGGCTTCCAACCCAATTCCATACAACCGATCCACCCCAGCTTGTTATCGGCGCATAAATGACGCCAACAGCGGCCAAATATTGCGGGGAAACCTCCAAACGTTTGCCTGAAAATTGCAGCAGACTACCGTCTTCTTGCGCGACTGAATAATCCGAGTATTTGGCATTGTGATGCGCCGCGGTCGCCTTAATTTGCAAGGCGTCAGAAACGCGATAGCGGCCTTCAGCTTCTACGCCACTAAATTTTTCCTGGCCCGCATTGGCAAGGCTCGGCAGACCATTAACGTTTTCGCGAATAACCAAATTTCTGAAATTCATTCGGAAATAAGATAATTCCCAATCGAATCGACCACCGAACGCGCGCCCTCTGAGCCCGGCCTCCCAACTTTTTGCGGTCTCGGGCTTCAGAATGGTGCCCTCTGCTTCCGGCCCAAAATCAATCGCAGCAGGTTTGTAGGTGTTGCGATAATTGGTGAAGGCGGTGAGACGATTGGCATCGCTTATCCATAGGGCGTAGCTGCCTGCCGCTGTCCCAGAAAAGCCAGTTTTGCGGGCATGTGAAGACGCCGTGAAATTGGGCGTGCCGGCAGCGGCGTTGTGGTCAACCGCTTCGCCGCGGCGGCTTTCGCGGGTGTCGTTATAACGCAAGCCGACCAGTAAATTCCACCGGTCGCCCGGCCGCCAGTCGACTTGGGTGTAAGCACCGGCGAAATTGCGCTTGTCTCGCAATTTTGTTGATTCATCAACAGGCAATTGTATGGAAATGGGGCGGTTAGCCCCGCTGGGTAAAACAGCATATTCAAAGTTGTCGCTGTCTTGATGACCGTTGCCAAACAAAAAATCAACCCCAATTGACCAACTAATGTTTTGTGTTGGATTTGTGATCAGATAAGTATCAAAGTAGCCGTAATCTTTCGCCACTGATTGACGGTAGCCGTCGGCATTATGGGTCACGCCATCATCTGCAAAATCAGGGCGCAAATAACCGCGAATGTTGCGATTCTCGGCATGGGCCAGCGACAGCAACGTTACCCATTTAGCCAGAGTCAGGTCTTTCTCGATTCCGACATTGAACTGCACGCGGGTTTCGTCCGCTTTTGCGTCCCTGGGATTGGCATTGGCATCAAGCGGAAATCGGCCAGATAATCCATCGGCTTCAACTGGATGTGGGCTGTAGGGGCGCTGGTGCAGGACAGTTGCATCCAAATCAAAATGCAATCTGCCAAAATCGAGATCAGCTGCCGCACGATACAGCACATGTGCGCGATTCAACTTTGAGCCTTCTTGGCTGAATTGCTGTGTGCCGGCATCAAAATTAATCGACTGCTTGAACGGACCGATAGTGGACAAATTGCTGCTTAGACCAACATTCACGGTATTGCGGCTGCCCAGCCCCACGCTTCCCTGCGCGATCATTTCGCCGGCCGGGTAGTGAATCACGTTGATCACGCCCACAAAGCTGGTCGCCCCATACATGACCGGTGCCGCGCCGCGCAGCACCTCGATTTGTTTGACGTTGGTAAGGTCAAGTGTTGTCAGGGCAGGATTAAAAGCGCCGCCCCAAGGCACACCATCCACGACCATCAGGAACGCATCGAACTCGCGCAATCCCCACAAGCCTGGGGCGGAACTCGCGGGACCGCCGTCTCCGCCGGGCGCAATGTCAACACCGGCGACCAGACTTAAAGCAGTGCGTAAATCACGCGCATTGCGATCAGCCAGCTCTTTTCCGCTGACAATCGTAATCATCACCGGACTCGAGTCTAGCGGAGACGCAATTTTGGAACTGATGATTTCCATTTGAGAAAGCGTATCGGCAGCAATTTCGCTACTGAAGCAAGGGTGCGATGCAAAAAGGCCCGTGACGGCAAAGGAAGCAGCGAAAGATTTGAGACGCATAAATTTGGATTCAAAAAAAGTTTTGAAAACCGCGAATATAACCTCTATCCAGATTAGTTCATGCAGTTTGTAATATTTGTATACTAAGTGTAACCTCCAGCGTCAGGCGATTTATGTAGCGATAAATCACTGCACCGCGCCGCTTGCCCAACAGGCTGATGGCTTGATGGAATTACACTTTCAATCAAAAGGGGAATAACAGATGAAGCTGCAAAATTGGCGCCGTCTAGGTGCCGCGGTAGTTGTCGTAACATTGCCTTCGGTTGTATTCGCACAGGGCAATTCCCAAAATGCGCCAGGTAGAGCAGAGGTCATCCCTGCCGCGTACCACGATCATTCATTTGTTTTGCGCGATGCGCCGGGCAAGCCGATGGATACCTCAATTATCAAAGAGGCCAAAGACAAGCGGCGCGTTCCTTATGCCGATTCACCGAACCACATTGAAGATATGGTGGCGCAAACGAGCCCCATTAATTCCACCAGCACAAATGCGCTGACAACTTCCGGTCTGGGTGTCGAGGGTGTTGGCAATGGATTCAGCGGACCACAAGGCGCCTTCACCGTGCAGGCGGCACCTCCTGATACAACTGGCGCAGTCGGTGCTACCCAATATGTGCAATGGGTGAATTCATCGTTCGCGGTATTTAATAAAACAACCGGCGCGGCTGTTTACGGCCCGGTGGCGGGTAACACGCTATTTACGGGTTTTGGCGGCGCATGCGAAACATCCAATGACGGCGATCCGGTTGTGCAATACGACAAGCTTGCCAATCGCTGGGTGTTAATGCAGTTTGCTGTGCCCACCGGCGGCCCCTACTATCAATGTATAGCCGTATCGAAGACTTCCGACGCGACAGGCGCATATGATCGTTATTCATTCCAGTATTCGGGATTCAATGATTATCCGAAAGCTGGTGTCTGGCCAGATGGTTATTACGTGACTTACAATATTTTTAACGGCAACACCTTTGGCGGCGCCAAAGTATGCGCAATGGATCGTGCCAAAATGTTGGCCGGTGTTACTGCTACCCAGCAATGTTTCCAGCTGGGCACAGCCTATGGTGGCGTGCTACCCGCTGACCTTGACGGCTTGATTGCACCTGCCGCAGGCACACCTAATTTTATAGTGAATCTGGGCACTAACGTTCTCAACATGTGGAAGTTTAGCGTTAACTGGGCTGCACCTGCCAACTCAACGTTTACCGGCCCAACTGCAATTCCAGTTTCGTCTTTTGCGGCGGCTTGTGGCGGTGGCACCTGTATCCCGCAGGCGGGCACATCAAATGCCTTGGACTCGCTGGCTGATCGCGCCATGTATCGCCTTGCTTATCGTAAATTTGCTGACGGTCATGAAGCGATGGTAGTCAACCACGCAGTTAAAATTACCGTGTCCCGTAAATCCACCTACAGTGCAACCCGCTGGTATGAAATTCGCAATCCTTCCGGCACACCAACAATCTTTCAGCAATCAACCTACGCACCGGATACGACTCATCGCTGGATGGGCAGCATTGCCATGGACAAACAGGGCAATATCGCGCTGGGTTACAGTGCATCAAGCTCCGCAATCAAGCCGGCCATTCGCTATTCAACACGACTGGCAAACGATGCACCGAATACGCTGAGCAACGAGACGACG
>JAYVYF010000347.1:0-14982 GCA_043784585.1 Burkholderiales bacterium | reverse complement strand
TCCTCGCGTTTCGCCACGAACGTGTCCAACGTCGGCCGGGTTACGAACAGCGAGCCCTTGGCGGCCAGCAGGTTCAAATCGAGCGGTTCAACTTTTCCCGAAGCGTTGCCGAATAGTGCCACTGTCCCCAGTGGACGCACACAATCCAGCGACTTCAAGAACGTGTCTTTGCCCACGCCGTCGTAGACAACATCGCATTTTTTGCCGCCCGTAATCTCAGCCACCCGCACCACAAAATCTTCCGTGCTGTAATTGATGACATGATGGCAACCTGCCTTCGTGGCGATGGCGGCCTTGGCCGTACTGCCGACGGTGCCGATGACGGTAGCGCCCAGATGGCGCGCCCATTGCGAGACGATCTGGCCAACGCCGCCCGCCGCCGCGTGAAATAAAATAGTGACGCCGGGGCCGACTTTAAAAGTGCGTCGCAACAGATATTGGGCGGTCATACCTTTCAACATGATCGAAGCAGCTTGTTGATCGCTGACGTTGTCGGGAACTTTCACGACACGTTCCGCCGGCATCAAGCGGGCTTCGGCATATGAGCCGATGGGTGATGAAGCATAGGCCACTCTATCGCCGACTTTTAAATCATTGACGTTCGCCCCGACCGCTTCAATCACGCCGGCACCTTCGCGTCCGAGGACGGTAGGCATCGCAATTTTATACATGCCGGTGCGATGATAGGTGTCAATATAGTTAAGGCCGACGGCGGTATGTCTGATTCGTACTTCGCCCGGTCCCGGCGCACCCACTTCAACAATTTCCCATTTCATCATCTCGGGACCGCCGTGTTCGTGAATTCGGATGGCGTGGACAGGGGTATCAGGATAGTTGGCGGGATTCGTCATGTTTTTCCTTGGGAAGTTTTATGGTCGAGAATAAAGTGATGAAGCGTTGCGAGCTTTGCTGCCCGGATCGCTTTCGGAATATCTGCAGGCATCACTTTAGCCGCAATCTCGCCCAGATTCATTGACTGTAATCGACTGAACGCTGCTCTTAAATATTGACTAGCCTGCTGCGCGTCAGGATGAATGCAGCAACAGGCCTGAAGCAAGTCGCCGAATCGATCCGGGCGGCGCAGCGCATCCACGCCATCGAGCAGCGCGAGCAATTCTTCATTGGTGAGTGCAGGTGCTATGGATAATTGCCAATGCCATTTGGCGACCATCGTCGCAAAATCCCGGCATTCCACAGGCACCCGCAGACGCTCGCACAGCGCGCGGATCTGGCTGACCAACGTTGAATGGTCCCCAATAGGGTTGCTCATTTCGCGCATCAAATCGTGCACCAGAATCGCGAAGCGAATCGGCAGACCAAAATTGCGCGTTGCGGCGAGGTCGAGAAGAGGCATGGTTGACAGCTGCGTAGTCGAACGATCGTTAGTTGCGCGCGTAAACAACGCCTCAACCTCGGGCAAAATTCTTGCCAGCGCGCCGCTGGCATGCAGCATCGTGAACATTGCCGACGGCGTGGTTTCCATCAGGCCGCGCGCAAGCTCCTGCCACACGCGTTCCGACACCAAGTGATCTGCTTCACCGCTCGCAACCATCGCGCGCATCAGCTCAAGGGTTTCATCGGCGACGCGAAATCCGAGTGATTGAAAGCGTGCCGCAAACCGGGCCACGCGCAGAAGACGCACAGGATCTTCGCTGAAGGCTTCGCTCACATGCCGCAATATTTTTTGCGCCAAATCATTTGCGCCGCCATAGGGATCAATCAGGGTGCCGTCATCTGCCACGGCCATGGCATTGATCGTGAGATCGCGTCGCTTGAGATCATCAATCAGCGTCACATCTGGAGTGGCGTGAAACGCAAAGCCGGCATAGCCAGGCGCGGTCTTTCGCTCGGTGCGGGCAAGCGCGTATTCTTCATTGGTTTCGGGATGCAGAAAAACCGGAAAATCCGCGCCAACCGCGCGATACCCTGCATCAATCATCTCCTGCGGCGTGGCACCCACGACCACGTAATCGCGATCTTTTACCGCCAGCCCCAACATCTCATCGCGCACCGACCCTCCGACAGCATAGGTTTTCATCATTCGACGCAGGAAATCAAACTCTAACGCAAGAGCGCTGTTCAGGCCAGAAATGGCCCAAACGGCACGCCAATGCTAGTGTTTTATAGTTGTTATTCTGCACGCAAGGTCTCGGGAAAGGTGCCGGCAAAGTGTTTGTTCCATTTCAAAAAAATGTCCCGGGGAGGAAAGGTGGTGGCAGCGTTGAATTTAGAACGCAGCCGGTGTGCCAACCTGGCGTTGATAAGGTTCATCATCAGCCACAAACTCTGTTTCAAGCAATGCGCCTTCAATCCATTGAACCACGCTAGCCGTCGCTTTCAGTGCAGCACAATACGCGAGGGTATCTGCTGCCAGCGTCGGCTGATAACTTTGAAATCGCATTACCACCGGTGCAAACATCGCATCGGCCGCTGAAAATTCGCCGTACAAAAATGGAGACGTTGTTTTGGCGCCAAACTGGGTACGCGCCTCACGCCAGATTGTCTCAATGCGGGCAATGTTATTGGCCACCTCGGGCGTCATGCCATGGCCCGGCAGGGTGGCGCGAATATTCATCGGCATATAGGTGCGGAGCGCTCTAAAACCCGCATGCATTTCGGCTACGGCGCAACGTGCGTGATTGCGCGCAGCAGCACTGCGAGGCCAGATGGCGTGCTGCGGAAACGCTTCCGCCACTGTCTCGAAAATGGCGGTCGATTCCCAAGTGGATTGACCGGATTCTGGCTCGCCATTCCACAACACAGGTACCATGTGCGAAGCCGAATATCGCGGTAAGTCGCGGTCCCATTCCGGGCTGTTAAATTTCAACATCACTTCTTCAAATGGGATGCCGAATTGCTTGAGCAAAACCCACGGCCGCATCGACCATGAGGAGTAATTTTTATTGGCAATGACGAGCTTGAGGGACATTAATTATTCCAATTTTTATGGCGCATTGTATTGTGCGGTAGGTGGCGCAGCTTTTTGATGCAGAGGTGTGAAACAGATTTTCCGTTCCTCTGCATTTTTCCGCGCTGGCGCGGAACAAAGCATTTATCGACCCGCGCCGTTGCGAAGGTTTTGGTATTTCGCACGGCCTGAATCCTCGCCCATGTAGCCGGTCACAACGGCTTCCATGTCGCT
Organism: Burkholderiales bacterium; assembly: GCA_043784585.1. Taxonomy (GTDB): domain Bacteria; phylum Pseudomonadota; class Gammaproteobacteria; order Burkholderiales; family Usitatibacteraceae; genus UKL13-2. The sequence continues at coordinate 11,840 of JAYVYF010000347.1, read as the reverse complement.
TGCGCTGCCAAAAATAGCCGGAAACGGGTCGGGCGAAATGTTGGGCAGGCTCATTGAGCGCACATTATCGCGGGTGATAAGTTTGCCGGGAAGTCTTTCAAACACCGCCGCTTGCAGCATTGAAAGTGATGACCCCAAACCGATCACAAGGCGCCGCTTGCCGGTCAGCGAGACCACAAAGTCAATCAGTTGTTTCAACGTATAAACTTTGGGCCCCACCAAGTGATAGGTTTTGCCAAAAGTTTCAGACCGTGCCAGGCTCTCGGCAATGGCGCGTGCGACATCCTCGACCCAAACAGGTTGAAATTGAGCATTGGCGGACCCCAGCGGGATCACCGGAAACATTTTAACCAAGCTGACAAACATATTCAGAAATTTATCATTTTCGCCAAACACAACCGAGGGCTGGAATATCGTCACGTGTAGCGAGGGGTTGGCTTTTGCCACCGCCAGCACGTTGGCCTCGCCGCGTCCGCGAGACTGCAAATAGACGCTGGGGCCGTGCGGATCGGCGTTAAGTGCGCTCATCTGGATCAAACGCGCCACATCCGCTTTCACACAAGTTTCGGCAACCAGCTTGGGGAATTGCGCGTGTTCGCGTTCAAAATCGCCGTGTAGGATACCAATCAAATTTATCACGGCGTCATGTTCTTTTACCAGTCCCAGCAACACCTCGGCGTTATGCACATCCGCCTCGACCACATCGACAGTGGGCAAAATCAGCAGATGCTTGCTACGTTCACGCAGCCGCGTCGGCACCGTCACAAAATAGCCGCGAGCGGTTAATTGGTCCGCTACCGATGCGCCGATGAAACCGGAGCCGCCTAGCAATAAAACTTTTTTTATATTCATGGGATGTCGTTAAATTTTAGTCAATGCGCGGTGTGGCATAAAGAACAGTGGTGGTTTGCTCGGCACCAAGCGCGGAGTTTGACAACGAAGCCGTGCCGTCGTTGCTGCCAGAATTGGCTGTGTTGCCGGTAGTGGCGGTGCTGGCAGTACTGACCGTGCTTCTTGAGCTCGAATTAAAAACAGCGCCGGGAGCAGAATTCGAAACAGAACTGCGCGCGGGAACATTGCCCATCATTTCTTTCAGGCTTATCTTGGGGGCACCCATTTGTCGCGCGTAAAACCAGGCATTGGTCATGACTTTTTTAACATAGTCACGCGTCTCCGCGAATGGAATGGTTTCTGCATAAATCGCGCCTTCAAGCGGCACCTCGGCACGCCAGCGTCGGGCGCGCCCGGGGCCCGCGTTGTAGCCGGCAGTGGCAAGCACCGGGTGGCCGAGGTCGTCGAGTACATGACGAAGATAGTAAGCGCCCAGATTCAAATTGGTCGGCACCTCAATGACTCGCTCCATCGGTAAATCTTTCATGCCCACGCGGCCTGCGACCCACCTCGCCGTGGCCGGCATCAGCTGCATCAGGCCCATCGCGCCCACGCGCGAGCGGGCGTCGGCCATGAAACGACTTTCTTGACGAATCAGGCCGTACATCCAGGCTTCGTCGAGCTGATTGGCACGCGCCTGAGTTTGCATATCGGTGCGATAAGGCATCGGAAAACGCTGCGTAAAATCATGCTCGACCGAAGTCCGATCAGCCGCATTGATCGCACGATCAGGAATGTTGGCTTGCCGCGCAATCTCTGCCGCCGCGAGTAAATCCCGATCATTCATATTACGAATCGCGAAATGCCATTCGCGCACGCCTTCGGTTTTCATTTCAAGCCGATACAACGCCAGCGCGCGGCGCATGGCGGGCAAACTCAAGATCCGTTCTAAATCGATTCGGCTCGGTTTGTAGCTCTGCCAATTGGGTGCAATCGGCGCGCCCAGCTCTTCCGATGCCAGCACCCCATAAAAACTATTTTCTCGCGCCAGTAAGGCGCGAATTGGCTTGGCGGCATCCAGGTTGCCTGCCTGCGCATAAGCACGCGCCTGCCAGTAGCGCCAGGCACTGTCGCGCCGCTCGCCGACCGACATCGCGTCAATCGCCACACTTAGCGCGTCCCAATTACCTGCACGCAGGGCTGCTCGTGCTTTCCAGCCCGCCTGCATGTCATTCAATTCGAATGGCGTTCCTGAAGTCGCGGGCGCTGCCGAAGCAGAAGAAAGATGAAACCACGCCAACGCATTGGCGTCGTGCTGCATCGCGCCATATTGGCCTATTTGTGCCCACGCGTATGCCTGATCAGCAGCGTCGAGGGTTTTGCTGTTTTGCTGCAGCAGCGCGGCTGCGCGTGCGGCGTCGCTTCTGGCTAGACGCGTGATTGCAAATAAAAAAACTTCCACCGATGGCGGTGACTTTGAGTTAACTTGTTGAGCGCTCAAATATTTTGCAGGATCAGCGCTGGCGCTCGCCACCGCGCGATCAAGGGCGGCTGAAAACTGTCCTGATGTGGTGGCAAAGGCCGCGCTGCGGCGAGCATCGTTAGGCTGATTGGCCTCAAACGCGCGACGCACCCGTGACCACACGTTTTCGTTCGTAATCGCGGCGGAGTCGAATGCCGATTGAAATGCCGCGTAGCAGTTCTCGGACGAATTTTTGCCTGCTAACCATGCGGCTTTTATTTGCGATTTTGCCTGCGCGATATTTTCTTTTGCCAATTCATTTTGCGGCTTCCGAGTGAGTAAATAGCGCCACTGATGGCAGACTACCTCGCTATCTTCAGTAGTGAGTCTCGCGAATTCAGGCTCAAACTGGTCCCACGCGTCCAGTGCGCCCAGCACTTTTAACCAGTCACGGCGGAGCGGATCGGCCAGGGGTGTTTCCTGATTCGCATTCAAAAAGGCGCTGATTTCATTGGCGCGCCCGACCGCAAAAAATCCTGCAGGTGCCCCCGCATTTTGGCGCGACAAATTGGCGCTTAACCACCAGTAGTCCACATAGGCCGATAGCGGGTGGCCGGACTTTGATATCGCAACTCGGGCCGCGTCCAGCGCCGCCAGATCGCGTCGGTCAAACGCGGCACGCGCGGCAACAACATCTTTATCTGAATTCAAGGGTGAGGGATTGGCAACGGAGAGCAGAACGGGTGCGGCTTCAAAGAGTCGCGGAGAATTTGATGCTTCGATTGTGGACGAAGCGCGCGCTGCCGCGCCATCGACTTGCGCGAATTTGTCTGCAGCGGAAGCCGCGAAGTTGCCCACCATCATTGAAATGATGGTCACAGCCGCGTAAAAAACCAATGATGACGCTTTGCTGTACCAGGTGGGAAGCGGTGGCGCTGTGATTTGTGTTGTTTGTGGCATGTGACAACTGACCGCGTGCCCGCTCGCTCGAATGTAGGTTGTATTAGCGGCGCTCTTCTGTAGACCTGCTCTGATTTCGCGTTTCACTTGTATGAATCCAGTCAAGGTTACGGGAATTGGTTTATCAATATTGCCGGTTTGGATGCAGTTTGCAATAAAGCCGCATCAAGTCTGGATTAATGACAGTGCTTCCGTGCAATTATCATTTTATAGTCATGCCAAGGCTTGTGCGAGCTGAGGTGTTTTCGCTGAAAGTGTTTAAACACACTCTAAATACTGTCCCATGCGCGTTTTTGACGTGACCCATGACAATAGAAACGCCAAACATATCAACCTATCTAACGCGAAATTAAAAAAAAGCGATGACCTATGGATTTTTTTGACCCGCAATTTTGGACTGCGCTGATGACCATCATTGGCGTAAATATTGTTTTGTCGGGCGATAACGCAGTCGTGATTGCCTTGGCATCACGAAGTTTGCCCGCCGACCAGCGGAAGAAAGCTATTTTTTGGGGTAGCGCTGCAGCTATTATCCTGCGCGTCATTTTGACCGTGTTTGCGGTCAAAATGTTACAACTGCCCTGGCTGAAGATTGTGGGTGCCTTATTGTTGCTGTGGATTGGCGTCAAGCTACTGATTCCGGAAGATGATGATGCCAATATCGCCGGGCATGAGCATTTGGGCGCGGCGATTAAAACCATCCTGATTGCAGATTTGGTGATGAGCCTAGATAACGTTATTGCGGTTGCGGCGGCGGCTAAAGACAATTTTTTGCTGTTGGTTCTTGGCTTGACTATCAGCATCCCGTTGATCATTTTCTCGAGCACGATTTTGCTGAAATTGATGGATCGGTTCCCGATTATTATTACGATCGGTGCGGCGCTGCTTGGGTTTGTAGCGGGCGATATGTTGATTACGGACCCCGCGACGAAATCCTGGGTCGATCAGAACGCAGCGTGGATGCAGTTCGTCATCCCTGTGCTGGGTGCAGCATCTGTGGTCATATCGGGACAGATATTAGCTAGGCATGCCAGTTAACGATGCAATCACGCTCTTATCTCGTCTTGATCGTTCACATGCAGCTTATCGAAGTTTTACAAATAAGCAAAATACTGTGGAGTTGACATGTTAGAAGGGTGAGGTGTTTTAAAGGTTGTGCGAAGTAATCAATAGGCAATCGTAAGGTCTTAATAACGGCAGGTGTACCAATAAAAATATTTTAAAAAATTAACGATGTTTTTTGGAGGAGTTTTAAATGAGTGATGTGATCAGTAGCGATGCGAAACCGGTTATTAATCGTTGGATTCAGCTTTTTCTGGGCATCATCTGCATGGCGATGATTGCAAATTTACAATATGGCTGGACCTTGTTTGTCAATCCGCTAGATGCTAAGTACGGTTGGGGTCGTGCCGCGATTCAATGGGCCTTCACAATCTTTGTTGTCACTGAGACTTGGCTAGTGCCCATCGAGGGTTATTTGGTAGACAAATTCGGCCCAAGCCCGGTAGTGATGTGGGGCGGCATTCTTGTGGGCATTGCTTGGGTAATGAACTCTTTCGCCAGTTCACTCACCATGCTCTATGCCGCTGCAGCGGTTGGTGGCATCGGCGCAGGAGCTGTCTATGGCACGTGTGTCGGTAATGCGTTGAAGTGGTTTCCTGATCGTCGAGGTCTCGCGGCCGGTTTGACTGCAGCGGGGTTTGGCATGGGTTCAGCGCTCACCATTATTCCGATTCAGGCCATCATCACAACCAACGGCTATGAGGCGGCATTTTTATATTTTGGCATTGGCCAAGGCGTGATTGTTTTCCTGGTCTCGTTTGGCCTGCTAGCACCTAAAAAATCAGATGTGCCACAAGTGGCCGCCCTGATGCAAACCAAACGTGACTACACATGGAAAGAGATGATAAAAACGCCGGTTTTCTGGCTCATGTACGCGATGTTTGTCATGATGGCGCTCGGCGGTTTGATGGCAACAGCACAGCTTGGTCCGATCGCCAAAGATTTGAAAATTGCCGACGTACCTGTTTCGATCATGGGCTTGACTTTGCCTGCGTTAACGTTCGCGTTGTCTATTGACCGTGTGTTGAACGGCGTTACGCGCCCATTTTTTGGCTGGGTATCGGACAATATTGGTCGCGAGAATACGATGTTTATCGCTTTTGGCATCGAGGCGGTCGGCATTGTGTTGCTGGCTAATTTTGGCACTGATCCGTTGATGTTCGTGATTTTAACCGGCCTCGTATTTTTTGCCTGGGGCGAAATTTATAGCCTTTTTCCGTCAACCTGTGGCGATTCTTATGGGTCTAAATTTGCCACAACAAACGCAGGCTTGCTGTACACGGCTAAAGGCACCGCAGCGATTCTGGTCGGGTTTACGAGCTACATTACACAGTCGACGGGAAGCTGGCACGCGGTATTTTATTTAGCGGCCGGGCTCAACGCTTTGGCCGCGGTGCTCGCGTTATTTGTATTGAAACCCATGCGCAAGAAAATGACGATCGCGTCATAAATATTGTCTCGACCGATATCGAGGACTCAAACTTGTACTGCACGTGTACTAAGGCAGCCCGTTGGGCCTAAAGAAAATCGGCTACAAAATGATTTGGACGGTGCATATTTCTCCGACTATCTTGCCAATCGAAGCATTATTGGCACCGATGGTCGAGAAAACCTGCCCTCGCCCCGATCATTTTCCGTTTCTTTAAGCCCGACAAACTGCTAGCCAATATCCAGAATGCTCATTAAGGTTTACGTGCTGGTTGGCGTGCTACTGCGCTTGATAGATAGTTGGTGTGTTCAACACCAAAAATTAGTTGGTGCGTAACTCAGCCACTCGCTTCTTCTGTTTCATGCGCGAAAGTGTTTCCGCGGATAAATTCAAATGCGTGGCGACTTCCTTCATCGGGATGCGTCCGTAGAGATTTGGATACTTGCGGATAAATCGTTGTAGCCTGCCTGAAGCATCGAGTAAGTGTAGGGTAATCGTGTGCGCCATAACTTCGGACATGAGATGCATTACTTCATATTCAAAGTCGCTTTTGGCGGTGGGATGGCGCTCCAGAAATTCCACCCACGCTTCCATTGGCAATTTTGCGACTCGTGATTTTGTTACGGCGCGAATCGAGTAGGGTGCCGGGGTTCGCAATCGCCACGCGGCGTAGCTCGTATCCATATCATCTTCGACTGAAAAGCGCAGAATAATTTCTTTGCCTTCCTGATTGGCGACCACTCGCTTCAACGCGCCCTCCAATACAAAATACTGTTCCATATCGTGATCGCCCTGACCCATCAGAAGCTCACCTTTTTTATAGTCGGCGATAACCAGAAGCTTTTCCAAATCCTGAAATGCTCTCGGCTTTAAGGTGCGCAGCACGATGTTGCGAGCAAGCGCTAGGCGCAACATATCTCGCTGCGGGTGAGTGATAAGTAGTGTCATGGCCGCCTCAATCGAAAAAGTGGTGATGAGATGAGAAAAACAGGCAAAAGTAGCAAATCATGTGAATATGCCACCATAACCTTGATGGGAGTCAAGGCGAAAGCATAGCGTCATTTTTATCATGTCGCTACTGTTAATAATGTGCATTCGGTAAAAGTGATTAGATACAAAAATTGCTACAACGTTGATGCAAATCAATGGTGTCCGCGAGCCGTTCCTACTTATCGCCACCCGCCAATTGCGTTAAAAAAACTCTTATTCGCTACTTTGATCACCTCTATCAAAAGCCCACCGACTCTCCACTCTCCCAATTTCTTGGCGGCAAATTTGATATCCATAGCGCGAGGCATCCCAGCATGACAACCGATGCAGCATCCACCCCCACGACCGACGGCTTCCATTTGGTTATTGATGCTTTAAAGCTCAACGGGCTGAATACGATTTATGGCCTGCCCGGCATTCCAATTACCGATCTCACTCGCATGGCACAGGCGGAAGGTATACGGGTAATCTCATTTCGTCATGAGCAAAACGCAGGCAACGCTGCTGCCATTGCGGGCTTCATTACCCAACAGCCCGGTGTGTGCCTGACGGTATCGGCGCCTGGATTTTTAAATGGTTTGACCTCACTCACAAACGCCACCACCAATTGTTTTCCGATGATTTTGATCTCGGGATCAAGTGAGCGCGAAATTGTGGATTTGCAGCAGGGTGATTATGAGGAAATGGATCAATTGGCCATCGCCAAACCGTTGTGCAAGGCTGCGTTTCGCGTCCTCAACGCAGAAGACATCGGGGTTGGCGTCGCGCGGGCCATCCGCGCAGCGGTATCGGGCCGACCCGGGGGCGTGTATCTGGATTTGCCCGCAAAATTATTCGGACAAGTTATCGATGCCGAGGCGGGCCGCCGATCACTGATTAAGGTCGTCGATGCAGCCCCGCGCCAAATTCCCGCGCCAGAGGCGGTGAGCCGCGCGCTCGATTTATTGAAAAGCGCCAAGCGCCCGCTCATTTTGCTTGGCAAAGGTGCCGCCTATGCGCAAGCCGATGCCAGCATTCGCGAGCTCATCGAGAAGACCGGTATTCCGTATCTGCCGATGTCCATGGCTAAAGGTATTTTGCCCGATACCCATGTGCAGTCAGCCGCTGCCGCGCGGTCATTCGTGCTGCCGGAAGCCGATGTGGTGTTACTGATTGGCGCCCGGCTGAACTGGCTGCTCTCGCACGGCAAAGGCAAAACGTGGGGAGGCAAAACGCATAAAGAGTGGGGTGGGCAAGCCTATATCCAAATCGATATTTCGCCCACCGAGATGGACAGCAATGTGCGCATTGATGCGCCCGTGGTCGGCGATATTGGTTCGTGTGTTGCGGCGCTGTTGGCCCATGTTGACGGGCAATGGATCAAGCCCGAAGCCGCGTGGTTAAGCGCAATTGCCGCGCGCAAAAGCAAAAATTTAGCCAAGATGGCAGAGGCCCTCGCAAAAGACCCGTCGCCGATGAATTTTTACAGTGCGCTGAATGTGGTGCGCGACATCATTAAAGCCAACCCCGATGCGATGCTGGTCAATGAAGGAGCCAACGCTCTTGATTTCACCCGCAGTATTGTTGATATGTATCAGCCGCGTAAACGCTTGGACGTGGGCACTTGGGGCATTATGGGTATCGGCATGGGATTCGCGGTGGCCGCAGCGGTGGAAACAGGGCAGAGTGTGATCGCCATTGAGGGCGATTCCGCGTTCGGTTTTTCCGGCATGGAAGTCGAGACCATCTGCCGCTACAATTTGCCCATATGCGTGGTGGTGATGAATAACAATGGCGTCTATCGAGGCACAGATGTGAATCCCACCGGTGGTGCTGATGTTGCGCCGACAGTTTTTGTGAAGGGTGCACGCTACGAAATGTTGATGGAAGCATTCGGCGGCGTGGGGGTTAAAGCCTCTACGCCTGCCGAGCTACGGACTGCAATGGAAGTTGCCATCCGCTCGAAAAAGCCCACGCTCATTAACGCGATCATCGATGAAACAGCGGGTACCGAGAGCGGACGCATCACGAACCTCAATCCGGCTGCTGCAAAAAAATTGAATTAAAACTTGAAAAAGAGATTGAGTAAATGGAAGCATTAAAAGGCATCAGAATTCTCGATATGACCCACGTGCAAGCAGTGGCGTGAGGAGTAAGAGCAGGGGCCCCGTTTACGGGGATACGATAGGACGAGTCGCCATAACGGCTTGCACAACGGAAGGGTGGCATGGATGGAAGCATTAAAAGGCATCAGAATTCTCGATATGACACACGTGCAAGCCGGACCAACCTGCTCGCAACTGCTTGCGTGGATGGGGGCAGATGTCATCAAATTCGAGCCGCCGCAGGGCGACGCCACGCGCGGGCAGTTGCGTGATATTCCGGGTGCAGATTCGCTTTATTTCACGATGCTGAATTGCAACAAGCGCTCGATTACGGTCAACATGAAATCGCCGCAGGGCAAAGAGGTGTTTGTTGATTTGTTAAAAGAATGTGACATTGTGATGGAAAATTTTGGGCCCGGTGTGCTGGATCGCCTGGGCTTTACGTGGGATAAAATTCACGCGATCAACCCGCGCATTGTGATGGGTTCAATCAAGGGTTTTGGCTCCAGCGGCCCGTATGCCGAATTCAAGGCTTATGAAAATGTCGCTCAGGCGATGGGCGGCGCGATGAGCACCACCGGCATGCTCGACGGAGCGCCGTTTGTCACGGGTGCGCAGATCGGCGATTCGGGCACCGGCCTGCATCTTGCCATCGGCTTGCTGGCAGCACTTCATCAGGCCACGCGAACCGGTCAAGGCCAGTATGTCGAGGTCGCGATGATGGATGGCGTGATGAATTTGTGCCGCGTCAAATGGCGTGACCATCAGCGATTGACGCGTCAATCGCTAGGCGAATATTCAGTGCCGACTGCCATCGGCATGGGTGACGTGCCGCGCGCCGGAAATGATTCTGGTGGCGGGCAGTTGGGTAACGCCATTCATTGCAAGCCGCACGGGCCTAATGACTATATTTATATCGTCGTGCAAGAAGCGGTGTGGACCAATCTCGCGAATTTGATCGGGCCCGTATCGGGTCGGCGGGATTTGGCGACCGACCCAAAATTTTCAACGATTGGTGAGCGGCGCAAAAATCAGCCGGAGCTGTGGGCGTTGATCGCGAAGTTCGCGGCTGATCACACCAAGCGCGAATTCATGGCGATCCTGAATCCAATTGATGTGCCGTGCGGCCCGATTATGTCCACGACTGATTTGGCAAACGACGAACATATTCGTGGTCGCGAAATGTATGTTGAGCTGGAGGATGAAAAGCGCGGCAAATGGTGGAACGTCGGCATGCCAATCAAGCTGTCCGCGTCACCTGCAAAAATCGAGCGCGCACCGTTTTTGGGTGAGCACAATGATGACGTATTGAAAAACGTGCTTGGCTATGATGAGGCGCGGGTGAGCGCCATGAAAGAAGCAGGTGCATTCACCGTGCCGCCTAAGAAATAAAAACGCTAAGCGGGGCGGGTATTTGGAGCAAAAGTGCTTCAAACGGCAAGCCCAGAGCGGAGTTTAATAGTAGGTCAGGTTTGCATTTTGAAAAAACGCAGCTTGGCGCTGCTTAAATTTATGCACTGATGTCACGCAGCCTTATATGCCAGCCCCGAATGTGACCTACAACACCAGATCAAGAAAGCGACAATATGAAAATCGCCATCATCGGCCAACAGGATTTCGGCAAAGCAGTACTCGATGCTTTTCTCGCGCGAGGTGATGAAGTCGCCGGGGTATTTTGTGCGCCTGAAAAAGCAGGCTCGCGCCCCGATGTATTGCGCGTTGCGGCACAGGAAAAAAATCTGCGCGTGTTTCAGTTTCTGAATTTGAAAGACATTGATGCGCACAACACGCTTCGCGCGCTGGATGTCGATATCGGCATCATGGCTTATGTTCTGCAATTTGCACCGCAGGAATTCGTAAATATTCCCAAGCATGGCACGATCCAGTATCACCCGTCGTTGTTGCCAAAATATCGCGGGCCGTCGTCGATCAGCTGGCCGTTGATATGCGGCGAAGCGGAAACCGGTTTGACAATTTTTCGCCCCACGGATGGCTTGGATGAGGGCCCGATTATTTTGCAAAAATCCACGCCGGTTTCTGAAAACGATACCTTGGGCACCGTTTATTTTGATCGCCTGTTTCCGCAGGGTGTTGCGGCGATGATTGAGGCGGCTGACCTGGTGGTGGCGGGCAAGCATCGCGAGATAATTCAAGAAGAATCAAACGCCAGCTACGAAGGCTGGTGTCGCGCATCGGAATCAAAAATCAACTTTAATAACAATGTGCGTTTTATCCATGATTTGATTCGAGGCTGCGACCCGGCGCCGGGTGCCTGGACCACGTTGGTGGGTAAAAAGGTGCAGCTTTTTGGAAGCAAGAAGCACTTGATCCGCACGTTTGCTGCGGTGAAAGGCAAGCCTGGAGAGATCGTGACAGTGACAGACACCGCCATGTTTATCACTGCGCAAGGCGGCCAGATCGAGGTCGCCAAGCTCAAGCACGAAGACGGCAAGAAGGTTTCCCCTGCCGAATTTGCAGCGACTTACAACGCTGTGCCTGGCGTCCTGTTCGGAACGTAGGCGCATGAGGTAGGTGTTTGCCAAGCGGCTACCAACCGCTTCGGCGACAGGTGCGCCCGCGCGTAAATATGTCCAGCGCAAATGGTTTCAAAGTGATCTTAAAGGCGCTGCATGGGCTGAACAGCGGCAAACGGCAATCCTATTCCGATTGGCAATGACCTGATCGAGGTACAGGCACGCGAAGGCTTTCTTGCTACAATCAGTCCAGATGCGGATGCCTGCGAGATGCTGCTAATCGTGCTAATCGCTCACATAGCGAGGGGAAAAAAGTGAAAAAAATAGCGTTCTGGACCAAAGACTGGTTTTTTGCACTGCTAATCGTGGTCGTGATCTTGGTGGTAAGCAAGACGACCGGTTTCTTCGAGGCACTTGAAATCAAGGCCTACGATTGGGGTGTGGTGGCTTCATCCAAGCCGCCCTCCGACAAAATTGCCATCATCGCGATTGACGATCAATCGCTCAGCAATATCGGGCGCTGGCCGTGGTCTCGGGAAATCCATGCT